>JBLNDH010000436.1:0-3994 GCA_050261455.1 Bacillota bacterium | reverse complement strand
GTCAGCGGCGGTTTGCATGGCGTGGGCGCGTCGGTGGTGAACTTTTTGTCGGAATGGCTCGAGGTCGAAGTGAGCCGCGAGGGCAAGGTTTACCACATGGAGTTTGAGCGGGGCCGAAAGTCCAGCGAAGTGAAGCAGATTGGCACGCGTACGAAGACCGGGACGAAGGTGACCTTCAAGCCCGATCCGCAGGTCTTCCCCACGATCGAGTTCAGCTACGAGACGCTGGCCAGCCGGATGCGTGAACTGGCCTACCTGAATGAAGGGTTGCACATCGTCATTGAGGACGAGCGCACCGGCAAACGCGAGGAATTCAAGTACGCCGAGGGCTTGCTTGAGTTCATTCGCCACATCAACGAGGGCAAGAACTGCCTGCATCCGAACGTCATTTACTTCAAGAAGGAAGATCCACAAACCCGGCTCATCCTGGAAGTGGCGATGCAGTACAACGACGGGTATGCGGAAACGATCCTGTCGTTTGCCAACAACATCAATACGCACGAAGGTGGCACGCACCTGAGCGGGTTCAAGACGGCATTGACGGGCACGCTGAATCGGTACGCCGAAGGGGCGGGGTTGCTGAAGGAGTTACGGCCTTCGGGCGATGATTTGCGTGAAGGATTGACGGCGATTGTGAGCGTCAAGGTTCCCGAGCCGCAGTTTGAAGGACAGACCAAGACGAAGCTGGGCAACAGCGAAGTGGAAGGGTTTGTCAGTTCGGTGGTGACGGAGAAGCTGGGCCGGTTCCTGGAAGAGAATCCGCGTGACGCCAAGACGATTATCGAAAAGGGCGTGTTGGCGGCCGAGGCGAGAGAGGCGGCGCGTAAAGCCCGCGAGTTGACGCGTCGCAAGAGCTCCCTGGAAGGCAGCAGCCTGCCGGGCAAGCTGGCGGATTGTCGGTCGCGATCAAACGAGGATACCGAGCTGTTCCTGGTCGAGGGTGATTCGGCCGGTGGCAGCGCCAAGCAGGGGCGTGACTCCAATATCCAGGCGATTCTGGCGCTGAAGGGTAAGATTCTCAACGTCGAGAAGGCGAACCTGGTCAAGATGCTCGGTCATGAGGAAATCCGCACGATCATCAGTGCGATGGGCTGCGGGATCCGCGAAGAGTTCGACCTGGATAAGCGTCGCTATGGCAAGGTCGTCATCATGACGGATGCCGATGTCGATGGCAGCCACATTCGTACACTGCTGCTGACGTTCTTCTTCCGGCACATGAAGGATTTGATCATGGCGGGGCGGGTGTACATTGCCCAGCCGCCGCTGTATCAGGTCACCCGCAAGAAGAAGAGTGAGTATGTGCTGAACGAGCGATCGATGCGGCAGACGCTGACCGATCTGGGGCTGGAGAGCACGCAATTGGTCATCCGGGATGACGAAGGGAAAGAAGCCAAGCGATTGGTCGGTGAAGAGCTTCGGCGGGTGGTGGATCTGCTCAGCAAGCTCGAAGAGCTGATCCGGGTGGTACAGCGTCGCGGCATCGACTTTGCGCAGTTCCTGGCGAAGCGCGATTCGCTGGGGCGATTGCCGTTGTATCGCATCGTCGTGGAAGGCGAAGAGATGTTCTTCCTCTCGGCGGCCGATCGCGATGAGTACCTGCGCGTGTTGAACATCCTGATCGAGGACGAAGAGATGTCCAAGGTGCAGGGGCAGACGGATCATCCGGAAGAGCAGCCCGAGGAAGGGGCATGGCGGCGGCTGCAGAAGAACCAGGAGCTGCACGAGGTGAAGGAGATGGAGAAGCTCTTTGCGCAGCTCGAAGCCCAGGGGTTGTCGATTGACGACTACTTCCTGACGCAGGAAGAGTCGGTCAGTGGCGAGAAGCTGACGACCAAATATGCCTTGATCACGGAAGGCGAAACGATCGATGTGCCGGGCGTGTCGCAGATCCTGCACGAAGTTCACAAGCTGGCCCGCCGGGCGATTGAGATCAAGCGGTTTAAGGGGTTGGGCGAGATGAACAGCGAAGAGCTGTGGGAAACGACGCTCGATCCCAATAAGCGGGTGCTGCTGCGGGTGACGATGGAGCAGGCCAATGAAGCCGAGACGATGTTCAGCGTCCTGATGGGCGAGGACGTGGAGCGGCGGCGGCAGTTCATCGAGGAGCATGCGTTGGAAGTGAAGAACCTCGACGTGTGAGGATAGTAGTCAGTGGTCTGTAGCCAGTAGTCAGAAGACGGCACTCGCATGCCGTCTTCTGATTTGTGGGAAGCCAGAAACCCATTCGTCTTGACTGAATTTCCGAGTGCAGTAACGTCAAGGTCGATGAGAAACATCCCAGACTACGTGGCGCCCAATGAGCCTAAGGCATCTTTGGTATGCGCCGTTGTCACTACCATTGCTGGGATGCTGCCCTTGTGGCTCGGGTGCATGTGGATTTATACGTTTGCATTCACGGACTATCGTTCTCATCTGCGCTGGATTGGCATTCCATTGGGTGTTGTAACCGCAGTGGTGGGGCTGTCGCTGGTGGTCGGGCCGTGGGTATTGCGGTCTTACAGACGCCGCACATCGTCGCGCTGAAGCCCTGAGATGCTCTCATTCCCCGCGCATGCCGATGGCGCTGGCGGTGGCGTGGGTTTCGATGTGGCTGATGCTGACGTGCCAGCGGGAGATGCCGAGTTGTTTGGCGATGCGGAGGCATTCGCCGGTGAGGTGGATTTTGGGTTGGCCGGAGGGTTCGGAGACGATTTCGATGTCGGTCCAGGCGATGCCGCCACGCCAGCCGGTGCCGAGGACCTTGAGGACGGCCTCTTTGGCGGCAAAGCGGCCGGCCAGGTGTTCGATGTAGCGCTTGGGGTTTTTGGCGCAATAGCACTGTTCGCCGGAGGTGTAACAGCGATCTAGAAAACGCTGGCCATGCTCTTGGAGCATTTTGGCAATACGAGCGGTCTCAACGATATCAATTCCGTGGCCCAAAATCGGCATGCGTACAAGGGTAAACGGGAAAAGGGAAAACGCAAACAGGGGGCCGATGGGGCGGGCGGATTTGACAAGACCGGGGGGCGATGTGAACAATCGGGCCTATGAATCCACAGTTGGACCAGTTGAAGTATGATTCCAGAGGCTTGATTCCCATCATTGTTCAGGACGTGAACAATGGCCAGATCCTGATGCTGGCGTGGATGAACCGTGAAGCGATCGAGAAGACGCTGCAGACGGGGAAGATCCACACCTACAGCCGAAGCCGAGGCCGATTGGCGCTGAAGGGCGAGAGCAGCGGGCATTTCCAGCTTGTCAAAGAGGTTTACACCGACTGCGACCTGGATGTGCTGCTGTTCAAGTGCGAGCAGGTCGTGGCGGCGTGTCACGAAGGTTACCGCAGCTGCTTCTTCCGCCAGTACGACGCCCAAGGGCAGCAGTGGAAGATCATTGCGCAGAAGGCGTTCGATCCGGACGCGGTATACAAGAAGAAGTAGCGTGGCGGGCTGAATCGCTACAGACTCGTTGCAGCATGGCTTTCGGTTATGCGGTACGTGCCGGGTGATCGAAGAAAGGCCCGCACCCTAACCCTCTCCCGGAGTACCGGGAGAGGGGACCCGAGGAAGATCCACCGAGAACCGAAAGATCCCGGGGAACCCGCTTGGCTGGAACGAAGATGGACAAATCGGTTGTTGAGTATGCAACGCCATTGACCCGGGGTTCGACGGTGCCGGTGGTGGTGATGTGGTTGGTCTGCGCCTATTTGCTGATCATGCCCATCGCCGAGGCGGCGTTGCGCTGGAACTTCGAGATCACGCGCGATCGGTCGCGGTTCGCGGTAATCAACGCGATTACGTTAACCGGCTTCCAGTCGAGCGTGGGCGTGGAGGGGTATCCGACGTCGGGCAAGGCGGCGGTGCTGGCACTGACGCTGATCGGGGCGATGTTCTCGATGAGCGTGGGGGGAATGGCGGTGGTGCGCATCCTCCGGTTGCCTTACACGGATGGGCAGGTTGCGGCGGCGGCGATTCGCGTCTGCGCGATGTTTCCACTGGTTGGGGCGATTCCGCTG
>JBLNDH010000435.1:0-8572 GCA_050261455.1 Bacillota bacterium | reverse complement strand
TGGAAGCAAAACGCGCGGGAATGATTACTGTTGCAGCCAAAGTCGATCCTCTCGGCCAACTCCAAACTGCGGGGCGAGTGTACGGGCGCACCCGGGGTGTGTCAAATTCGACTTTGCGGCGCGTCATCCATCTCACAGGGCGGTCATCAGAGGATCGGACGCGGCACTATGGAGGTTATCGGTGGCTCCAATCCTTGGTAGGCTTCGGGCCTGCTGAGGAGTTGCCGAATGCGCATTGGCCTGGTCTCTTATGAATACCCGCCGCAAAAAGGAATTGGTGGGGTGGGAAGTTACGCATATCGGCTGGCCAGTATGCTGGGCCGGGCCGGTCATCAGGTCGTAATCCTGGCCGGGCCGAGCGATGGCCCGGAGTTCCCCCAGCCCCGTGTCACGGTCCATCGGCTGGCGGCCCAGTACCATCCGGAATTACCGCTGAGTATTTTGCGGTGGGCCTATTGGCACGGCGTAGCCCCCCTGCTCGACCGGGCTAACCCATTGGTTTGGCACTGGTTGCGATGGGACTTGGCCAGTCGGGATGCACTGTTGGCCATCGATAGACAGACCCCGTTGGATGTTGTGGAAGCACCGGAGCACGCCGGCAATGGATTGTTTGTCGGGATGGCAAAACGCTGGCCAACCGTCCTCCGTCTGCATGGGCCCTGGGACCTGTTTTTCGGCCTCAATCGCAACCAGGGAGCTGCTTTGAACTGTCTCATGGCCGACATTGAGCGGCGGAGCGCCCGCTATGCGCAAGTCATTACCACACCCAGTCGAGCGATGGCCAAGCTGATGCTCCGGCGGTGGGACCTGAAGCAACGGCCGGTGGTAGTGCCCAATTTCGTCGATGTGCCTCTGGAGCGGCCCAAGCTCGCGGAGAATCCATCCGAGCCGCGGATCGTCTGTGCCGGGCGGATTGAGCCATTCAAAGGGCAGGATGTTCTGGTGAAGGCATTTGGTCTGATTGGCCACAGGCATCCCCGAGCTCGGCTGGTCCTGATTGGGCCCGATCAGTGGGGCCGCAAACGACGATTCGCGGAAGTGATCGAGGAATTGGTACCGGAGGAATCAACTCGCGCACGGATCGAACTGATGGGGCCCTTGCCGCTGGAGCAGACGCAGGCAGAGTTGAGCCAGGCGGCGGTGGCGGTGGTGCCGAGCCGAGGATTCGAGAGTTTCTCGTTCAGCACCCTGGAGGCGATGGCACTAGGCCGGCCGACCATCGTAAGTCGAACCGGGGCCATGCCGGAGCTGGTGGATTACGGGCGATGCGGGCGGATCGTGCCGGCGGGAGATGCGGTGGCCCTGGCAAACGAGCTGGAGCAGCTACTGTCGAATGGGACGCTCTGCCAGAAGTTGGGGATGGCGGCGTATGAGCGAGCCTTGCGTGAATACGACACGGCGGCGGTGTTGCCCAAGATCCTTGAGACCTATGAACGAGCCATAGCGGCAAGCCCGCGGCAACTGGAGAGCGGACGGAAGGCATTCACGGTCGGTTGCCAGCTTCGCTGAAAACGGTTGGACAATCACAAAGAGCGATCCGGGTCGTCGCGAAGCGACGAACCCGGCGGGGAGCTCCTACGGCGTCGGCTGGGTGGTGGGGACGAAGTTGATGGCATCGCCGGGGGGCATGTGGCGTTTTTCGGCTTGTTCGGAGCCGGGGAAGGGTTCGCGGACGATGGTCACCTGGGTGGAGCGTTTGCCCTGGCCATCGCGTGGGCACTGGATATCGGCACCGGGGCAGTTGCGGACATGGACGGTGACGGGAGCGCCATCGCCTTGGAAGAAAACCCGGATGTTCGGGGAGTCTTCGATGAAGATGCCTTTGAAGCTGCTGTTGCCAAGTTTCACGGTAATGGTGTTCGCGGTCTTGGCGACGGCGACGCGTCGGAAGGTCAGGGTGCCCCAGTTGCCGCCGGCCTCGAAGAGAATGGGCATCACGCCGGCGTTGCCATCGTGAATGAAGACATCCTCGAAGGTGACATCGGGCTGGATGGCGGGATCGTGGCCGCCGCCGATCCAGATGTGGTCCATGTGGAGGCCGGGCTGGGTGCGATAGACCAGGCCGATGTCGAGGTTGCGGAAGATGACGCTGGTGTAGCTGGCGATCTGGCCATCAACGCGGGGCTTATCCGCCGAGCCGGTGTTGATCATGATGGCCTTTTTGTTCAGGAAGTGATGCAGATACATGTTTTCCACAACCAGGGGGCAATGTTGGGTTTTGCCCTGGGCATCGGGCCAGGGGCGTTTGCGGTACGTCGGGGCCTGTTGGCCATCGACGTCCTGCATCTTCGTGCGATCGAGTCGCACAAAGGAGGGGCAGGCAGCGAGCTCCTTGGGCCAGGAAGGCTCAGGCCACTGTGCATTCACGACAGCGGCAGACACAATCAGGACAACTAGCGTGAAGAGGGGAAGCAGTCGCGACATAAACAACTCCGGCAAAGGCGGGATCGATGTTGCCGTTGGCTGCGGCTCCACATATGGAGCTGCCTACATATCATGACACGCAAACCCGCTGGTGGGTAGCCGCGGAGCAATAAATCACGGTAATATTGCATCAATAGCAACATCTCGTTTTCGCAAACAGGCGTGCACCATCGAGGCGGTACGTATCGGGCATCGCGACCTGATCCCACGGCAGCGATTTGCGTTTTGCTATGGGATCCAATCAACCAGACCGGTGCCGGACCAGGAGCCGAAACTGGTCAGATCGAGCTTCGGGTACGGCAGAAGCCGCCAGAAACGGAGCATGGACCAGAGGCGTGTGTCGTCGAAAAGAAGAATGGGGGGCTGGTGAAACTGCACGGTACGGAGATGGTCCATCAGCTGGTACTCGAAACGGTTGTCCTTGGGGGCATCGATGAAGAAGAAGTCGGCGGCTTCGAGGAGGGAGCGATGTTGCTCGAAAACAGCCGGATCCGAGAGATCGCCGATGCATTGAGTAAGACGCTGATCAGCAAAGTCGTCGGGAACGAAGACGGTATCGGGAAGGGTATGCCAGCGTAACAGGTCAAAGGTAACCAGACGACTGGTGGGTGGGAGGTACTTCTTGAGGGTCAGCGCGGACAGGCCCGTGAAGGTGCCGATTTCGATGACCAGACGCGGGCGGAGCGTGAGCATGAGGGCGGCGAGGAGCATGTAATGTTCGCCGGGCCAGAGGGTGAACCAATGGGGGACGTTCGGGCGTGAGGCAATGTCCGCCAGGTCAACGCGCCCCTCGACGATGTGGTGGATGGCACTGAGCGAGATATCGAACAGACGCGGAGTAGGCTTGGGGACCTGGTCATCCAGAGAGAAGATCATCGAGGGATAGCAGTCGCGAGCGGGAACCGGGGGAACCGGACGCGATTGGGGCTTGCGGAGCAGTCGCCGAGCGGTTTTGGTGATCAGGTTCATGGTTGGTCTGACGGGCAGCGAGGGATGCCGGCATACAGAATGGCCGGACCGCGGAAACGGACCCTCCAGAGGCGGGGCTGGCAAAGAACCCTCACCCCAACCCTCTCCCGGAGTACCGGGCGAGGGAGTAATACAACGGATGGGAGTGATAGCAGATGTCGGCGGCAGTGGGGATGGGGAAAAGTCAGGGATGAGTGCGAGGCACAAGTCATCCGGACATGCTTGGGGTTATCTCTGCGAGACGACTTGTCACACCCGATCATCCTGCCTTGCCGATGCGGGGAAGCTTGCCTACGTCGCGAATGGGGGTGCGGAAATCGATGTAACGGCGTTGGGCGGAAGGATGAAGGGCATCGAGGGTTTCGCCGATGCGGAGACGCAACGCATGAAAGGCAGCAGGGTCAAGGCGATCGTAACGGACGAGGCCGGCATCATCGTCGCTCTTCTGCTCCACGGTCGCGGAGAGATTCAGCCATTGGCGAACGGACTGGGCAATGGCAAAGCGGGGTTGCTGAGTGGCGGCGGCGAGAATGGTGAGGTACTCCACATCCTGCTGGCCTCGACGGAAGGCTTTGAGGCGAATGCTGGGAACGGGGTCGCGCAGGCCCGCAGGCTTGCCGGGGTAGAAGAGGGAGAGTTGGTCGGCCTGGGTCCAGGATTGATCGGTGCCGATGGTTTGCCAGGGGAGAACACCGTCGCCGCCAAGACACCAGGTATCCAGACACCAGGCGAGGGGCTGGATGTTGGAATCTTCGATGTTGTTCGAAGAGCCGTAATTGATGGTGAGTTCGCCGTTGCGGGTTTTGCGATCGAGAACCGCCCGCTGGTACCGGCGGAAATCGCCGCCGACAATGTTGACGTCGAGAACGCCATCGAGAATGTCACGCTGCCATTGAGGCCGGGAGATGTCGCAGCGAAAGGCGAGCTTGGCCTGGCCCTGATGGGGTGTCGCGCCTTCATGGAAGGCCTGGCCATACCAGCGCAGGGCCCAGAAATCCTGGGTGTTCATGGGCTCGTCGAAGATCCAGGGGGCGGAGCACCGGCTCCAGGATTTGTCCTTAAAGTAGACCTTGTTGTTGAGATAGAACTCGAAGAAGGTGTCGTGCCATTTCTGCTGGCTGAGATGCTGGGCGAACTTGGCGCAGGCGTTGACGAAAGCAGCCCGGTAGGCGGGATCGAAGGCATCTTCGATCCAGTAGCCACCCTTGAAGGCTTTGTTCACATCGAGAGGCCAGTTCTCGTTGAGGGGGAGATAGAACGATTCGACAGGAACGGATTTTCGCGGAAGGTCGGCGAAGGCGGAACCATCGAAAAGCGGGCCGAAGCGCCGGTCGTACTCGGCCCAATCGAAGTCGGAGCCGGTCCAGCGTGGGGCGCAATCATCGGAGATGGTGCCGCGCCAGGAGTAGCCGAGGCGATTGAGGCAGGTGCGGTGTTGATGGGCCAGGCGATAGTAGGCCAGTTCCGTCTCACGCGGCAGGCCATAGCAGTTCATTTCGGGAATGAAGGAAAGGTGGTCGGGGAGGGTGAAATTCCAGATGCGCAGATCGACCCGAAGGGAGACAGACTGGCCGGCGGACTTGAGCAGGAGGGTGCCCGTGTGCGAGCCGGGCGTGGCGGTATAGGGAACATACACATCGGCCAGGAGAGTCGCGTGCTTCTGGTTGGGCAGGGTTTCCTCCTTGGCAGGAACAGAAAGGGGACCCGTAAGAGGAACGAGGGGATCGGGCAGTGGGCCGATTTGGGTGTTGACGTGGCGGAAGCGATGGAGGGTGGCACGAATGGAGGGATCATCGAAGGTAAGTTCGGCGGAGAGGGAATCGGTTTGGCCACTGAGGAGGATCTGGAAATCGACGAACTCGTTGCGGGCGGCGTGCAGGGCGATGGTTTTGGTGGCGGCGGACCAGAGATGATTCGATTGCATGTAGGTTGCAGGATGGGCGGGGATCAACTGGCCGGTAATGGGATGGACTTTGTCGAGGGCGTCGAGGATGGAGATGGTAACGCCAGGGAGGGTGACGGGCGGGGTGTTGGGAGTAATGGGTTGGAGTGAATTGTTTGTCTCTTTCAGCACCAGAGGGGGAACGGCGGGAGAGAGCGTGATGGAAGCGGTGGTGGCGGTGCCTGCGTTGCCGGCGCGATCGACGGGACGAATCGAAAGGACGAGGGTAGAACCCGGAGGCAGGCCGAGGTCATGCAGATGCATATTGACAGGATTGCCGGGAACAGCGGCGAGGGGAACCAGATACTGAGGGAGAGGCTGGGATGTTGTTCGCTGAGGATCGGAGGCAACGGTATACGAAGCAATGAAGCCGAGGGTACCGGCGGGGCCATGGTCCTTGGGGGTGATCCAGGTGACACGGCATTCTCCGGGAGGAAGTTCCTTGCAGTCGGCGGAGATGGAGGGGATGGGGTCGGGGGCGGCATGATCTTCGGGGCCGAGGTCGATCGTGAAGTAGGGTGCGCGGGCTTTGTTCTGTTCGCGGCTATAGATGAACCGATTGGGGAAAAGGTGGTAGGTGAAGCGGTCGCCATCGCGTTCGTATTCGGAGCCGACGTCATCGAAGAGGACGAAGCCGAAGCTCAAGCCCGCAGCGCGAGCGGCGACGACATCGGGATCGACGGCGACGGTCTGCCAGCCATCCTTGTCGGGAGGCGTGGCATCGGCGAAGCGCCAGAGGGTATTGCCAAGGCCATTGCAGACGGCAGTGATGTCAGAGCCGGGGAAGGCCCAGAGAGTCTGGTCATTCTTGGCCCAGAGGAAGGAAGCACTGCCCTTCTGCGGCTCGTAATTGGCAGCGGTGCCTTCGGTCCAGTCGCTGGTCAAGGTGGAGATGGTCAGGCGGCGTTGGGGGTCCTTGGAGGCACAGTTGAAATGCAGAGTGGCACCGGTGATCACTCGGCCGCGAAGGGACGCGGGGTCCAGGTCGAGCAATGCGAATTCCTGGCTGCCTTTGGTCTTCATGCGCGGGGAGCCGCCGTTGTTTCCGTGTTGTTCCTTACCGCTGGAAGAGACCCAGGTGTCGCGGGTGACGTCCAGGCGTATGCGGTCGCGAGAGGATGCAGCCATAGTCACAGAGCAGAGCAACACGAGGATGAGGGTAATAGGACGCATGATAGACCACTCAAAGAGACTGCACGGGCGGGCCACCCGTGCCACAGCGGCGGGAGGACTCGCATCAGTAGATACAGCGAATAGGGAGTGTCCGTTATACGAAATGCTGAGTCGGGGCGAGACTCAGCACTCAGCACTGTCTTCTACAGCCGATGGAGGTGGAAGCCGCCATCGACGTTGAGGACTTCGCCGGTGCTGAAGGGGAACAGGTCCTTGGCGATGGCGACGACGGCCTTGCCGATGTCGTCGGGTTGGCCCCAGCGATGGATGGGGGTCAGGTTCTCTTCCAAAATGAGCTTGTCGTACTTGGCTTTGACGGGGCCGGTCATGTCGGTGGCGATAATGCCGGGGCGAATCTCGTAGACGTTGATGCCATGCTCGGCCAATCGCGTGGCAAAGAGCTTGGTGACCATGGACAGGCCGGCCTTGGCGATGCAATAGTCGCCACGGTTGACGCTGGCGGTGTAGACGCTCATCGAAGAGACGATGACGATTTTGGGAGTAGTTGGTAGTTGGTAGTTGGTAGTTGATAGTTGTTGGTTGGCAGTTGCCAGTTGGGAGATCATCTGGCGGGCGACGAGTTGGGTGAGGAAGTAAGGGCCTTTGAGGTTGATGTTGATCAGGCGATCGAAGGACTCCTCGGAGGCTTCGAGGATGTCGGCCCGGACGTTGGGGGCGACACCAGCGTTATTGACGAGCAGATCGATATGGCCGAAGGTTTGAACCGTTTGATCAACCAATAGCTGGCGATCGGCGGGTTCGGAAATGTCGGCCTGGATCATGGCGGATTGGACGCCGAGGGATTCGATCTGCGATTTGGTCTCCTCGGCGGCCAGACGGTTCTGGTTGTAGTTGATCGCGATGTTGAACCCTTCGCGAGCCAAGGCCAAAGCGATACCTCGGCCAATGCCACGAGAAGCGCCGGTAACCAGAGCGGTGGGTTTGTCGGTTGTCATTTTTCCCTGCAGAGTCATGGATGCGTCAGCAGCATCCGTGTGCCGTCGATCAGGATATACCAACCCATCAGGAAGGTTATCGTGTAGACAATCTTCGTAAAGAGCTTGTCGCCCATTCGCTTGTTGACCCAGAAGCCAAACAGCGCCCCGACCAGCACGATGGGGATGAAGCAGAGGGTAAAAGACAGCTCGGCCTTGGCGAACTGTCCGGCGAAGTAGTAGGCGGGGAGTTTGGCGGTGTTGAGTATGAAGAAATAGACGGCACAGGCGCCGACATAAACCTGGCGATCGAGGCGCAGCGGCAGCAGATACATGGTGATGATCGGGCCAGCGGCGTGAGCAAGAGTGGAGCAGACCGCGGCAAAGCCACCCGTGAGATGCGACCGCAAGGGCTCACGCATGAGGTGTTGCTGAACGCCCTTGTACTGGCGCCACCAGTGAATGCCGACGAGGAGGATCGACTCAAAACCGATCTCGATGCGCATCAGGGCATTGACCAGGTCCTTTTGCTGGTGAAACCACCAGAGGAGCAGGCCGCCGAGAACAACACCGACGGCCGTGCCGGGAAGCAGCGCCTGCATCACGCGAAACGCGTCGGGACGCGGCGAAACCTGGGGTTGAGGTTCATCCAACTCGCCAGTCCCTGCAGGAACGAGCGCCGGCTGACGGGCTTTGTGGAATGAGAAGAGATGGCGGTACTGGTAGACGGCGATGAAGTCGCCGACGATGAGCAGCGGTAGAAGCAGGCCGAGCGCCGCCTCGGAGCCGCGGCTGGGGATGTAGTCCATGGCCAGAGCGGTCATGGGGACAATCATGAGCCCCACCCCGCTGCCGAAGCCGGATTTGGTGACACCGATGAGGAAGATCGCGAGGAATACAACAGCCCAGGCTAATAACATGGGGGCAAAACGATACCCCGAGGTGGGGATCGAAGCCAGAGGCGTGGCCGCGGCAGGGTCACTTTACTGACCTTCGCGCCGTCAGCGCCGGACGGGGCATCTCTAGTGCTGAGTGCTGAGTGCTGAGTGCTGAGTGCTGAGTGCTGAGTGCTGAGTGCTGAGTGCTGAGTGCTGAGTGCTGAGTGCTGAGTGCTGAGTGCTGAGTGCTG
>JBLNDH010000434.1:0-4081 GCA_050261455.1 Bacillota bacterium | reverse complement strand
CACCAAGATCGGCCTTCAGGAGCCGCCCAATGTCGAGCGCCTTCTCGAAGGTTTGGGCAACTTCCTCGTTGGCTCCGGCGGCCAGCAGCTTTTCTCCCGCGGTGCCGATGTTCTGTTCGGCCTGGTCGTCGCGTTGGCCTTCACCCTCGCGGGCTCTCTTTTCCTCCTGAGCGAAGACCCGCACACCTTCCTTCGCCCCGGGCTGCGTCTGCTCGATCCTCGCCACCGCCCGGCCATGCAGGCGGTTCTCACCGACCTCGGCCCGCGCTTCCGCCGCTGGGTGATCGGCACCCTCACCGGCATGTTCGTCGTCTTTTCCGCTTCTGCCGTCGGCTTCTGGTCCATCGGCTTGAAGTTCGCCGTTCCCCTGGCGCTCCTGGCCGGCTTCGCTGAAGTTGTCCCTACCGTCGGTCCCGCCGTCGCCTGCGTCTTCCTGGTCCTCTTCGCCGCCGCCGTTCAATCCGGCGCCAAGGCCCTGGCCGTCCTCATCGTCTATGGCATCATCGAAGCGCTCGAAGCCTATATCATCCTCCCCCTGATCATGCGCGGCGCCGTCAATGTCCCTCCGGCCGTCACCCTGTTCACCGTCGTCCTCTGGGGCAAGATCTTCGGCGTTCCCGGGCTCATCCTTGCCATTCCGATTAACCTCACCATCTGGTCGCTGCTGGTTCAGTTTCGCGTCCGCCCGCGCGAGGCCGAGCAGATGCCCTTGCCCCTCCAGTCCGCCAAGGTCGATTAATGGCCTTGGTGGTTGCCGGTGGATCGGCGGTGGCTCTGGCTAGGTTCCGGGAGGTCGGCCGTGGATTCCCGGTGGTTTCCGGGAGGTCGGCGGAGGCTTGTCCATCTTGCCCATCCAGCCCAAACCCGAACAGGCCACCTTCTATGTGCCAAACGTACGGTTTTGGTCTTATATATCACGTAATTGCTAAAACGTAATTGACATTGCGATGGGCTAAGCTACGATGCGCTCGGCGGCTATCGTGGTGCATTTGAGGGCAAGGTCACTCAAACACATCCCCATCATTGCTGCGGGAAAGGGGCATCGCCTATGCGACATCGTATGACTCCCGGTCCGCTCACCCGGCCAAGCTCGCTGCCCAGAGCCCGGAGACCCCTGGCCCGAGCCGTGCAACCCCTGGCCCCATCTCGACTTCAATCACGACCCATCGAGTCCCTGGAACCCCGCCTGTTCCTGGCCGCCGCTTCGGAAGCGTTGATTCCGGATCCCGGCCCTGATGCCGCGTGCATCTCTGTTGTCAGCTTCCTGGATCGTGATGCCAACGGGAAACGCGATGCCGCCCGCGAAGAAGGCCTCGCCGGTTGGACCGTCTTCCTCGATGCCAACAGCAATGGTCAACTCGACGCTGGCGAACGCTCCGCAATCACCGATCCAGAGGGCTTGGCCGAGTTCGACCCGGTCCCGCCCGGGGCCTATCGCGTAACGCAAGTGCCATGCTCGAGTTGGATTCAGACCGGTCCTGTGGGGGGGACGTACTCGGTGTTCGTAAACTCTGGAGAAGTCCGCGCGCTGGCCTTTGGCAATGCCCCCAAAAGCCAACCCATCCTGGCTGCCATGGGGGCCGAACTGCCCGTGCCCACCATGGAGACTGGCCAGACCGCACCCGTCGTCGCGATGGACGGCGCCGGCAGCTATGTCGTGGCCTGGCAGGACTATACGGGCGCCATCTACGGGGATGACATCTTTGCCCAGCGGTTCGATGCAACTGGCCAGCGTTTGGGTTCCGAGATCCGCGTCAACGCCTATCGTCGGGGCTCGCAGAACCAACCCACGGTGGCGATGGATTCCGATGGGGATTTCGTCGTGGCCTGGTCGAGCGCCGACAGCGGGCACGGGGGTGTCTTTGCCCAGCGGTTCGATGCGCAAGGCCAGCCGGTGGGTAGCGAGTTTCGGGTCAGTGCCAAGGTCGTGAATGCCGATCAGCAACCCGCCATTGCCATGGAGGCCAGTGGCAGCTTCGTGATCACTTGGATGCGCGTTCTAAGTTCTGAGGACACCGACATCTACGCCCGGCAGTTTGATGCCGCCGGTGTGCCGCAAAGCGGTGATCTTTCCATAGCGACGGCCGTCAACCTTGAGTCCTGCCCCGATGTCGCGATGACGTCGGATGGTGGGTTCATCGTCACCTGGCAGGGCGAACACGCCACCAGCGAGACGGATATCTATGCCCGGCGGTATAGCTCTACGGGCGCGCCCCGCGGGGAGCAGTTCCAGGTCAATTCGTTCACCTCCAACCGCCAATCTCGACCGGCCATTGTCACGGCCCAAGGCGGCGAGTTCGTCGTCGCCTGGGAGAGCGACGCTCAGGACGGCGATGGCGCGGGAATCTATGCGCAGCGGTACAACGCCGCCGGCCAGCGGCAGGGGGGTGAATTCCATGTCAGCACGACCACCCGTGGTGCTCAAGAGATGCCCGATATTGCCATGGCTGGCAACGGCGGTTTTGTGATTACCTGGAGCAGCCCGCAGACTGACGGCAGCGGGAGCATCTATGCCCAGCAGTACACCGCCGCCGGTGAAAAGGTCAGCAACGAGGTTCGTGTCAATTCGTACACGCTCACGGCGCAGAGTGACCCGGCCATGGCGATGAATGGCCATGGCGATGCCATCATTGCCTGGAGCAGTTCGGCTTATGCAAACGAGCGATCCCCGGGTATCTATGCCCAACGCTATGCCTCGATCGTCGGCTCTGCCACGGTGGGTGGCGTGGTCTGGAAGGATGCCGATGGCGATGGTTTGCAGGATCCCGAGGAAACCGGCATGGCCGGCGTCACCGTTAATCTCCTCAGCGGTGCCGGTCAGTTCCTGACCTCCATCAATTCATCCGATGATGGCCGCTATCGATTCGAAGGCCTCCAACCCAACGAAAGCTATGTCCTGGAGTTCGTCGTGCCGTTCGATTGGACCGTCAGCGAACGCGATCAGGGCGCCGAGGATACGCTCGACAGCGATGTCGATTTGATCACGGCTCGCACGGCGGTCTTCACCCCCGCTCCGGCGCAAATCGATTTACACCAGGATGCCGGCCTGATGCAGATGGCGTCGGTTCGGGGCCTGAGCTTCAACGATCTGGATGGCGATGGCGTGCGTGATCCGGGCGATCCGGGAATCGCGGATCGAACCATCTACATTGACGCCAACGGCAATGGCCAACGGGATGCCGGTGAGCTGTCGGTGAAGACGGATCCGGACGGTACCTATCGCCTGGAGAATCTGCGTCCGGGGGTTTATCGCATCGGGCAGGTCGCTCAAGACGCATGGAAGTCTACCGGATCCGCCGATGGATTCTGCACGGTCAGCCTTGTTCCGGGCCAATGGTTGGAGGGTGTGGACTTCGGCAGCCAATCCCTGATGCCCATGGCCCATCCCTATCCGCTGGGTTCGGAGGTTCTGGTCAGCCAGCCGGGCGATTGGGCTGCCTACAACAGCTTCACCCCGTCGGTGGCGATGAATGCCGCGGGGGATTCCGTCGCGGTGTGGCAGGTGTACTACTATCCCGATCATGACACCTGCGGCGTTTATGCCCAGCGGTACAACGCCGCGGGCGTTGCCCAGGGAGATCTGTTCTACGTGGTCAACTCGGTCGATGACGGCGAGATGCTGCCTGTGGTGGCGATGGATGATGCCGGCAACGTCGTTGTTGCCTGGCAGGATCAAACCCACATCGACGCCAGACGCTATTCCGCCGCCGACGACTCCTGGGGCGAAGCGTTTCGCGTGGATAACGACGACAACATGTGGGAGATGGCGTCTCCCGCGGTGGCGATGGATCCGGCCGGTGACTTCATCATCGCCTGGCAAGGCCGTACGCAAATTGCCTCGGAATACAACATCTTTGCGCTGCGATATGATTCCGAAGGCATGCCCGAGGGGGAAATGCTGTTGATCAATGATTGTCAGGAATGCGACCAGACCAGCCCGTCGGTCGCCATGGATGCCGCGGGGAATTTCATCGTCGCTTGGGAACGGCAAGAAGAGCAATCCAGCGAGGAGTGCCGGGTTTATGCCCGCCGGTTCACCGCCGCGGGCGATCCGATGGGCGACGCGTTCCGCGTCACCGAC
>JBLNDH010000433.1:0-6169 GCA_050261455.1 Bacillota bacterium | reverse complement strand
CGAGCAATGGCGGCCGAGTAAACGCCTCACTGATCGCTCGCCCCGCACGGCCAAGTCGCGGCAGAATACTTAGCAGAATCGCCAGACTCAGCACGACAACACCAACCCCCACGCTCACCTGCAGAAAACCCGTCATTGCGGTACTCCTCACGATCGCCGGAGAATTGCGAAGCTAACCAACTGATCCTGTGATTCTAGCATGAACAGTCAGATCCACCCTCATCCATTTGCGCCGCCAGTCCGGCTTTCACTCCGGCCGCCACGATCCACCCGTGAATCGAGAACCCACCCACAACGTCAATGCGGGCCTGCCCCTGTGCTCATACCATCCCAAACGGCCCTGATGCACGCTTCGCATTGTCGGTTGAATCCCCGCCCCGTGAATAACCCTGCCAATCGTGGTATTCTTTCCGCCTTTTATTACGTTGGGTGTTCGCTCGATCGGTAGTACACAGGAAGTCCGGAACAATCGTGTCTTTGGTGCTCTTCCATACTCGCGTTGTCCGCCGCGCCCTCCGCACTCCCATTGCGATCGGCACTGACCTGCTGCTGTTCCTGGCTGTCGCTTCCCTGACCGGCGCTCTGATCATGTTCGCCCAGGAGGTGACCGCCCCCTATCAGCCTCAGGTGGCCCTTGACCTCTCCTTTTGGGCCCTGCCCAAATACACCTTTTTCAGTTTCGCCCGCGGGTTTGCCGCGTACGGCTTGTCGCTCGCCTTCACCCTCATCTACGGAACCATCGCCGCCCATAACCCCCGGGCGGAGAAGGTCATGATTCCCGCCCTCGACATCCTCCAAGCCATCCCCGTCCTGGGCTTCCTGCCGAGCCTGGTCCTGGCCATGATCGCGCTGTTCCCCACTCGCCAGATCGGTCTGGAGGTCGCTTGCATTGTCATGATCTTCACCGGTCAGGTCTGGAACATGACCTTCAGCTTCCACGGCAGCCTCCGAGGCATCCCCCAGTCGCTGCGTGAGGCCGCAGCCGTGCAGCATCTGAACGGCTGGCAGACCTTCCGACTGCTGGAATTGCCCGCCGCCATGATCGGCTTGGTCTGGAATTCCATGATGTCCATGGCCGGCGGCTGGTTCTTCCTCACCGTCAACGAAGCGTTCACGCTGCACAACCGCGACTTCCGTCTCCCGGGCATCGGCTCGTACATGAGCGAAGCCATCAACCGCGGCAACACCCCTGCCATGCTCGCCGCCATCGTCGCGATGGTCGCGATGATCGTCCTCGTCGATCAGGTCTTCTGGCGCCCGATCGTCGTCTGGAGCCAGCGTTTCAAGCTGGAGGAGACCGAAACCGAGCGGCCCCAATCCTGGGTGTTGACTCTGATGGAACGCTCCTTCCTCTTTCAACACATCAGCAAACGCCTGCGCCGCCCCAAGCTGCCCCACGTAAAGCCATCCATCGCCCAGCTCCATGTCGCTTTCGAGCAGAACCGCGTATTGCCGATCCCCCAATGGATAATGTCGGCCGCCCGCTGGACATTCACCGGAGCATTGCTGCTGTTGATTGGGTGGGGAGCCTTCTCCATGCTTCATCTGCTGTTCGGCCTGCCTCTCCGCAATGCCGCCAATGGCGAGGATTGGGCGCATGTCGCTCTGGCATTGCTCGCCTCCCTGGCGCGAACGACCTCGGCGGTTGCCATTGGCGCACTATGGACGTTGCCCGTCGGTATCCTCATCGGCCGCTCACCCAAGTGGTCCCAGCGTTTGCAGCCGCTGGTTCAGGTCGTCGCCAGCTTCCCAGCCCCCATGCTCTTTCCCCTGGTCACCATGCTCATTGTCCTGCTGCATGTCCCCTTCACCCTTGGCTGCATCGCCTTGATGCTGCTGGGGGCGCAGTGGTACATCCTCTTCAATGTCATCGCCGGGGCCACCGCTATTCCCGACGATCTCAAGGAACTGGCCAAGGTCTACCATATGAGCCGATGGCAGCGATGGACGCGGCTTTACCTCCCCTGCGTGTTCCCCTATCTCGTCACCGGGCTCGTCACCGCCGCCGGCGGCGCCTGGAACGCCACCATCGTCTCCGAATACGTCCAGCTCAAAGGCCACACCTTCGCCGCGTTCGGCCTCGGCTCGCTGATCAGCCAAGCCACCACCGAGGGTAATTTCTCTCTCCTCTGCGCCGCCGTCGTTACAATGGCTCTGTCGGTGGTCCTGATCAACCGACTCTTCTGGAAACGGATGTACCGCTTGGCTGAGAGCCGCTATAGCCTCACCACCTGAAACGGAACGATCTCATGACCCAGGTGAACACCACCCCCATCTGTCAAGCCAAAGACGTGTCGGTCGCCTTCGATGGCGATCATGCCAATCTGGTCTTGGATCGGGTCTCATTGGCCATCCAGCCGGGCGAAGTTGTGGCAATCCTCGGCCCCAGCGGTTGCGGCAAAAGCACCCTCCTCCGCGTCCTCGTCGGCTTGCTCAAACCCACCAGCGGCGAGGTCTTCGCACATGGCAAGCCGCTGACCGGCATCCACCCCGGCATCGCCATCGTCTTCCAAAGCTTCGCCCTCTATCCCTGGCTCACCGTCCGCGAAAACGTCGAACTGGCAATCAATGGTCTGAACCTCCAGCCCCTCGCCGCCCACCGCCGCGTCGAAGAATGCATTGATCTGGTCGGTCTTGGCGGCTTTGAGGAGGCCTACCCCAAGGAACTGTCCGGCGGCATGAAGCAACGCGTCGGCATCGCCCGGGCCTTGGCGCGAGGCCCCGAACTGCTCTGCATGGATGAGCCTTTCAGCGCCTTGGATGTCTTCACCGCCGAAAGCCTGCGCAGCGAAGTCTATCGCCTGTGGACCGGCGATCCGACCAAGTCAGCCCACCTCCCGGCGGGCCTCAAGAGCATCCTGATGATCACCCACATCATCGAGGAAGCCGTCTTCCTCGCCGACCGGATCGTGCTCATGGGCACCCGGCCCGGCCACATTCGCCAGATCGTGCCCAACCCCCTTCCACACCCGCGAGAATACCAGGACCCGGCCTTCCTGACCTTGGTACAACGCCTTCACGACATCATCGTCTCCGAACATTTGCCCGAACCCACCCCCGAACAGGCAGCCGCAGAAGCCGCAGGAACGCCCATCATCGAGCCCCTGCCACCCGTCTCGACTGGAGAAGTGTTTGGCCTCATGGAGATTGTGCACGACCACGGCGGACGCATGGACGTCTTCAGCCTCGATCAACTGACCGATTATGACTTCGGCCATACCCTCTCGGTGATCAAGGCGGGCGAAATGCTTGATTTCCTCGACACCCCAAAAAACGCCGTGGCCTTGACCGAGCTTGGCTACCGTCTGCTCAAAGAAGACGCCAATGGCCGCAAGAACATGTTCCGCGATCAGCTTCGCACACTGGGAGCATTCCGCCTGCTGATCCAGATCCTGGAAGAAGCCAAAGACCGCCGCCTGCCTGCCGATGTCGTTCAGGAAGAATTGGTCGTTCGCCTGCCGACGCAGGATATCGAACGCCTTTTTGAAACCGTCATCGCCTGGGGACGTTTCGCCGAACTCCTCGGCTACGACGCCGAGTCCGAAATGGTCTATCTCGATCAACCCACCGAAACCCCCATCACCACCTGACAACCTGCCACACTTTATCTATCAACAGCCCCCCCTTCGCCACTCCGCCCCCACACTCGCTTGCGGTTTCGCGGATTCAATTCTGCCCTTCCCTTGCCTCGAACCCCAGATCCTCTCCTTCATGCCCCACCACGCCAATCTGCTCCAGGCTGCCATGCCGGCCATTGTACCATAGCAGCCACTTCCCCCCATCGAAGATCGCAAACGGCTTGTAGCACGCGTCATGATCCCACTTGTCCTTGCCCGGACGGATAATCGGGTTAGCCGGATGCCGCTGCCAACCGCCGATACCATCCTTGGATCTCGCGACCCCAATCTGGGCATGGTCGATATCGCGGAAGCCGATGTAGAACATCACGTACCACTCGCCCCGTTTCTCCACCTGGCATCCCGTCACCCGTTCCCGCTCCCATGCGATCTTCGGATCGCCGGTGAACACCGGATTCCCCTCATGTTTCGTCCACACCAGCCCGTTGGGGCTCGTAGCATAGCCAATGGCATTGGGCTCGTACTGCTCGCCGCCGGAATACCACATGCGAAACACCTTCGCCTGGGAATCCCAGAGCACATGCGGGCACATCACCGCGACTCTCTCCCAAGACTTCTCCGGCGACAGCACCGGCTTGTCGCTCATCCGCTTCCAACTGACCCCATCCCGACTGGTGGCATACCCGATCCAGGAATGTCCCTTCGCCTGCCCGGTGTACCACATGTGATATCCATCGGCCCGCTTCACGACCACCGGCCGATTGATGTCATCTTCCCAGCCGCTTTCTTTCCTGGGCCCCAGCACGATAACGGGCGACTCACTCCAATGAATGCCGTCCTTACTCTCGACCACCGCCACGCTCTTCTTCGGCCGCCACGACAACCACATCCGGTAACTATCCCCCTCCTTCAAAACCGAAATATCGAAGCACGTTCCATGCTTCCCCCCAATCACCGGATTGTTCTCATACTTCACCCACCCCCCCGCCGTCTCCCCATGCGTCTCCTCCCCAGACGCCGCCCCACTCCCAACCACCGCCGCAATCACGATCGCCCAAAGACCCGCCCAACGCTTCATAATGGCGCTCCAATTCCGCTTCTCCGCCAATCCCCCATTGGTCATTCATTGGTCATTCGGATTTGGTCATTGGTCATTGATTCGGCCTTCGGGTTCGGATTTCATCATTTCCCTTTCTGATACACCCTCACATAATCAACCAAGTACTTCTGCGGGAAGATGCTCGGATCAATCGCCCCACCCCAACTCCCTCCAATCGCCAGGTTAATCAGCAAGTACTGCGGCTTGCGGAACGGATTCTCCTTTCCATTGTCCGCCTGCTCGAGAGGGAACGTGTGATACTTCGTCTGGTCAAAGTAAAAATCCATGTGATCCGGGAACCACTCCACCGCATACACATGGAAGTCATCGAAGGGCCTTTCCACTTTGAGCTTGCTGCCGGAAGAGCGATGCTTGCCCTCCTTCTGGTAGTGCACGGTGGCATGCACATAATCCGGCATGTGCCCGACAAACTCCATGATGTCGATCTCCCCGCCCGCCGGCCAACCGCCCTTTGTTCCCAGCATCCAGATCGCCGGCCATACGCCCTTCCCCTGCGGCAGCTTCGCCCGCACCTCAACGCGCCCATAAGTCCAATCCGCCTTGTTCCGCGTAATCAGGCTCGCCGCCGTATACTCCGCCGCCGGCCGCGACGTCGGCCCGCGCTTGGCACTGGGGTTGTACCGAGCATTGGCAAACTGCTCTTTCCGCCCTTCAATGATCAACATCCCATCCTCGACGCGGGCATTCTCCTTCCGCGCCTTGGTGTAATACTGGGCCTCGTTATTGCGCACGAACCCCTCTTCGTATCCCCACTTGTTCGGGTCCGGCAAACCCTGATAGTCAAATTCATCCGACCAGACCAACTTCCATTCTTCCGCCCCACCCACCGCCGGAATCAGCAGCAACGCCATCGTAAACGCCAAGACCCAACCCAATCGCCATGTTGACATAGACATCTCCTCAACAGGAAATAGCCTCCCGCCGCGTGATTGTTGCTCACCATAAAGACAGAGACACAGAGAAAGCCCTGAATAGTTCCGTGTGCCCTCCGTGTCTCCGTGCCCCCGTGGTTTAATTCATTCGGAATCCTTATTCCACCACCACTTCCCGCCTCACCTCTCCACACCGAACCTCATGGTTCCCCGCCCCCACCCCCAGATCCGCGAACACCACATCCTTCTTCTCATTCCCCTTCACCCACACCCACCGCGTCACCGTTTTTCCCGCCACGTTCAACTCCACCCTCGCCAATCCCTCTTCCCCGCCGTTCTCCACCGTCGCCAATAACGATTTCCCGCTGAGCTTCAGCTCCGTGCACTTGGCCTGAACGACTTTGATCGCCGTATCCCGCAGCCGAACATCCCGCACGCCGCTCAACACCAGCGGCATCTCGCTCCCCCCCGGGAAATTGAACATATCCAGCCCCAGCATCCCGACGTCTTCGCCAATCACGACCGGCCGGGCATCCTCCTTCTCCAATCGCAGCCGCACATTCTCTAATTCCAGCCTCTTCACATTCCGGGCATACACC
>JBLNDH010000432.1:0-4926 GCA_050261455.1 Bacillota bacterium | reverse complement strand
GAGGAAGCGGTTGCCGAGGCTACGGAGGATGGGCGTATCGAGGGGCCAGAGGATTTCGCTGCTCATGCGAAGGACTTCGAAGTCGGCCAGGTAGAGGAAGTTGGTGATGTCCTCGCGAGTGAGCCAGTTCTGGTCGAGGGTGGGCCGGGCCAGACCGAGGCGTTTGGCCAGGCGCAGCGGGCCCTGCCAGAGGTGGCTGTAGAAGTTCAGAAGGATGCGGGTTCGGGGGGTGCAGACGCGTCTGAGCTGGGTAAACAGGGCTTGGACATCCCAGATATCGTTGACCAGATCGGAGAGGATGACGATATCGAACTTCTCATCGAGGTTCAGCTCGTGGGCGTCGGCCTGGATGAAGGTGAGATGGGGGTACCGGCTGCGAGCGATGCGGACCATTTCGGGCGAGAAATCGATGCCGACGCCGTGGGAGGGTTTCATCGCCGCCAGGAGGTTTCCCAGACCGGAGCCGATCTCCAGCACGCGTTGGCCCGGGGCGACGAGGGTCTGGTAGATCTCGGCAAGTCGGCGGTGATAGTAGCTGCTCCAATCGGCGGATTTCTCCCGGCCCTTGGCGTAGCTATCCCAATGGGCGATGCGTGCCTGTTGATGAACGGTTTTAGGGTCCATGCAATTAGGGATCCCCCAAGGGGTCGCTACGATGGGCGTGTCTCATGCAACATGAAAAGCTGATCGGCTGCCCGGTACGGGGTGGATCATATCGAGCCCCCCTACCGCGAGCAAGCCAAGGCATATCCGGGAAGGGAATGGGCGCCCGGCCCGGCGGGCCGCCGCTAAACGGGGAACAAGCGAAAGGAGATGCGTTCGATCACTGCGCCTTTGCAGCGGCGGCCACGGCGCGGAGGTGGTCGGGGCTCGTGCCGCAGCAACCGCCGATGATGCGGACGCCGAGTTTGATCAAGGGGGCGACGATGGTGGCCATGTCCTGGGGCTGGGCGCGGTAGACCAACTTGCCGCCGGACATGACGGGGGCACCGGCGTTGGGCTGGACAATGACCGGGACCTTGCCGGCGGCGGCGACGAGCTGCTCGGCGAGACGCAGGTAATCTTCAAAGCTCAGCGAGGTGCCGCAATTGGTGCCGACAACATCGGCGCCGGCGTCGATGGCACGGGCGACGGCATCCTGGGCGACGGTGCCCATCATGGTGCGGAAGGTTTTGTTGCCGCCATCGGAAAAGGCATAGGTGGCAATGACGGGACGGGAGCTGGCTTGCTTGGCGGCTTTGACCGCGACGGCCAGTTCGGCGGGATCCTGCATGGTTTCGACGATGATGGCGTCGCTGCCGCCTTCATAGAGGGCAGCGGCCTGCTGTTGGAAGATGTCGAGGAGCTGATCGGCGGTCATGTCGCCGAGGGGTTCGAGGAAATCGCCGAAGGGACCCATGTCGCCGAGGACCCAGGCATTGTCGCCGGCGGCGCGGCGGGCAATCTGGGCGCCGGCGCGGTTGATCTGAGCGGCCTGGGTGTCGAGGTCGTGTTTTTTCAAAGAGGCGGAGCTGGCGCCGAAGGTGTTGGTGGTGATCAGGTCGCAGCCGGCCTGACGGTAGGCGCGATGGATGGACTCGACGGCGTCGGGGTTTTGCAGGTTCCACAATTCGCCGCAGGCGCCGGGAGTGAGACCTTTGGCCATGAGCTGGGTGCCCATGGCGCCGTCGCAGATCAGGACGCGCTTCTGCAGTTCGCTGAGGAGATCCAGTTTTGCCATGACGCCTCCATGTGGAGCTTTAGTACTTTCTAAGTGCGGGCGCTGCTGGAAGAGAGCATACCCGATGAGGCGGTGGGCGTCGAATGGAAGATCAGGACGAATTGTGGGCAGAGCCCACCCTACGCGATTGTGCCCCCAAAAAGAAACCCAGGGATAAATCCCTGGGCTTGTAGACGTTGGAGGTTGGTCGGCGACGCCGAAGCGATTGCTCAGGCTACGACGAGCTTGCGGACCAGATCGACGGCGCTGGCGGCGTCGGGGGAGAAGCCGTCGGCGCCGATTTCGTTGGCGAAGTCCTGGGTGATGGGCGCGCCGCCGATGACCACTTTCAGGTTGGGGTTGGCGCTCTTGAGGGTTTGAACGGTCTGCCGCATGGCGGGCATGGTGGTCGTGAGCAAGGCGGAGAGGCCAACCACCTTGGCGTTGTGCTCCTTGGCCGCAGCGAGGAACTTTTCGGGGGAGACGTTGGTGCCCAGATCGACGACAGCGAAGTTGGCACCCTTCCACATCATGGCGACCAGGTTTTTGCCGATGTCATGCAGGTCACCCTGGACGGTGCCGATGACGGCGGTGAAGGCGGGCTTGATGCCAGCCTTGACCAGCAGCGGCTCGAGGAGGGCCATGCTCTCCTTCATCGCGCGAGAGGCGATGAGCATTTCAGGCACGAAGACTTCGTTGCGCTGGAACCGCTTGCCGATCTCGTCCATCGCGCTGACCATGGCATCGAGGATGTCCTTGGGGGGAAGCTTGGCCTCAATGGCCTGCTTGGTAAGCTTGGTGGCCTCGGCCCGATTCCCTGCTTTGATCGCATCCGACAGATTCTGAAGGTTTGCCATGCCGTCCTCGGGTTATGCAACGCCCAAATGTCAAAGTTGATGATTAGACAGTGCGACACAATTCTGGCCGGTTTGGTGATGGAAATCAAGCAACGGAGTTGGATAACGGCAGGCGAACCCATTAGGATTGGTGTTGGAGAGGCAGGGGTCGGGGGAGAGGGCCTGCGGTTAGGGGTCAGAGGATTCCGGTATGCCGTTTAGTTCTACGCTCGAGATTGAATCCCCCAAGGGGCATCACGTGATCCAGATTCCCGGCGATGCGCAACAGCGCCGGCTGACGGAGGTGCTGCGGCGGGCGGGGTTGCCGCTGAATGCGAGATGCGGCGAACGCCAGCTGTGCGACGGGTGCATGGTGGAACTGGTGAGTGGATCGCTGACGCATGTCGGCAGCGGGAAGATCGTGACGGCGAATGGAACGCCGATCCTGCTTCGCGGATGCGAGTACCGGATCGAGGCGGCCCAGTCGGTGAAATTGCGACTCGCGGCCAGGTCACTGTTGGCTTATGAGCCCCTGGTGGTGACGGTGTTCAGCGTGAATGTGCGGTATGCGCACAACCCGCTGTACCAGTGCATCCCACTGCGATGGAATGGAGGGGGGACGCGAGAGGCGATTGGGCGGGCGATTGCGGAACAGTTTGCGGAGGCCAAGCGGATCGAGTTCTCGCCGGAAGCGGAGAAGGCGATCGCCGGAGTTCCGCCGGAAGGAGAGTTCTTCGCCACAATTGAACGTCGCGCCACGGGGTGGGTAGCTTCGCGGCTTTCGTCGCATCGGGTGGAGAAACCGGTGGGGGTGGCGATCGACATCGGGACGACGACGGTGGCGGTCTTGCTGGTGGATCTGCGGGACGGGCGGGTGCTGGCGGAGGCGGCGGGGTTCAACCAGCAGATGAATTTCGGCGATGATGTGGTGACGCGAATCACATTGTGCTCCAGCAAGCCGGAGATGGTGCGGCAATTGCAGGAGGCGGTGGCGCACCGGACGATCGATCCGCTGCTGGCCGAGGCGATGACCAAGGCAGGGGTGACGCGGGAGCAGTTGGTGTGCTTCACGATCGCGGGGAACACGACGATGATGCATCTGGTGTCCGGCGTGGATCCGTCGCCGATGGGGATCGCGCCGTTTACGCCCATGTTTGTGGAATATCGGGTGATGACGCCGGGGGAGGTCTTTGGGAGGGCCGAGAGCGAGTCGCCGTGGGCGTTGCCTTGCCCCCCCACCGCGGCGATTCACCTGCTGCCCAGCGCGGCGGCGTACATCGGATCGGATCTGACGGCGGGGGTTGTCGCATCGGGGCTGTTGTATGATGAGGGGCCCAGCTTGCTGGTGGATGTGGGAACCAATGGGGAGATCATTCTGAAGCATGGGGACCAACTGATGGGATGCGCCACGGCGGCGGGGCCAGCATTTGAGGGGGCAGGACTGTCTTGCGGCATCCGGGCGGGAGATGGGGCAATCAGTCGGATCCGTTTGGATGCAAGTCCGTTTGCGGTACACACCGAGATGATCGGGGCGGAGAAGCGGATCCGGCCGGCGGGGATCTGCGGGTCGGCCTATGTTGACTTCTTGGCCCAGGCAAGGCGGACGGGATTGCTGGCGCCGGCTGGGCGATTTGAGCGAAGCTTGGCGCTGGATAGCGACGACCGGCTGATCCCATGGAATGGGAACGATCTGGCGTTTCGGCTGGCCCATGCGGATCACGCCAAGCAGATTGTGATTTCGCAGACGGATATCGCCCGGCTGTTGCAGGCCAAGGCGGCGGTCGCGGCGGGGATCCTGATCCTGCTGAAGCAGGCGGGGCTGGAGGTGGCGCAAATCCGGCGGCTGTATCTGGCGGGTGGATTTGGAACGCATATGGATGTGAACAACGCCATTGCGTGCGGATTGTTGCCGGGGTTTAAAGCCGAACAGGTGCAGAGCGTTGGGAATACGTCGTTGGGCGGGGCCTATGTGGCACTGATGGACAGCACGGTTCTGGATGAGATGTCGCGAATCGGCAAGCGTTTGAAGGTAATTGAGCTGAATCTCGATCCGGATTTCGAGACGACGTATATCGATCAATTATTGCTGCCGGATGTGGGGTGAGGGGTTGTTGGTCCGGGCTGTTCGGAACTCATCATGGAGAGCCCAGGGCGGGGGTGAGCCGCAATTCCCAAAGGGACGGAGGGGTTGAGGGAATGGTGCATTCGCACCAGGAATCTTGTCACGCGGAGAAGAAACGAATCGATTGTGGCACAGATGGACATGGATGGGACGCGGGGATGGGAAGGGCATGGCAGAGGGGGAGAAGCACTGCTGGAGCTGCATGGGCGAGTGAGCCCATGCCACGGTTGCGCACGGGCAAGATGCCCGTGCTACGGTGTAGGCAGTGT
>JBLNDH010000431.1:0-3421 GCA_050261455.1 Bacillota bacterium | reverse complement strand
AGAATGCCTGGACGGAAGCGGCGAAGGGGTTGTCGCCGATCGTTGGCGGGGCGATGGTGGCGGCGCTCTTGTTCACGCTAGGTAGGGAGATGCTTCAGGCGGATGCGAGTGGGACGGGATTGGCGTGGTGGGGTGTTGTGGCGGTGATTGGCACGATCGTGGGATTGATCGTAACGGCGATTGTGTGTGCGGTGGTACCGGGGCGAGATCCGCTGGACCTGAGCGAACGCGGGCGAACAGGGTATGTGTATGCGGCGGAGATGCTGCTGGTTCTGTTGTTTGTGCACCTGCGATTGAGTTTTCCGGAGATTTTTGCGAGGGGGTTGTGGCGACAGTATTGGCCCTTTTTCATCATGGCGATCGCGTTTGCAGGAGTGGGGTTGAGCGAAGTCTTCCGGCGGCAGGGACGGATGGTCCTGGCGGAGCCACTGGAGAAGACGGGGGCGTTTTTGCCAGCATTGCCGGTGATTGCCTATTGGGCGATGCGGGGAACGCCGGCGTTCCGTGGGGATTTCAGCTATGCGATGGTGCTGTTCATCGCGGGGTTGGTTTATGGAGGGTTATCAATCGCGAGGAAGAGCTATGGGTTTGGCCTGGTGGCGGCGCTGATGGCGAATGGAGGGTTGTGGGCGGTGCTGGCGCAGGTGCAGGGATTGGGGTTCTTCCAGCATCCGCAGCTTTGGCTGGTGCCAGGGGCACTATCGGTTCTGGTGGCGAGCCATCTGAATCGCGATCGGCTGTCGGTGGACCAGATGCGAGTGATTCGGTATGTGGCGTTGATGGTGGTCTATGTATCGTCGACGGCGGACATCTGGATCAATGGGGTGAAGGATGCGCCGTGGCTGCCGCTGGTATTGGCGGTGTTTGCGGTGGCGGGTGTGATGATGGGGATTATGATGCGAGTTCAGTCGTTTTTGTTCCTGGGGACTTTTTTCCTGGTGATCGCGATCGTTACGATGATTCAGTACGCGGCGACGCAGGTGGGATCGAACTGGCCTTGGATGGTGGCGGGGATTGGGTTGGGGGCAGGGATTGTGGCGGTGTTTGCGGTGTTTGAGAAGAAGCGGGAGGAGATGCTGGCGATGGTCGAAGGGCTCAAGCAATGGGAGCGATGACGGCGCGATCGATTGAGCGATCCAGCGACAAGGGACCTGCCCAAAGGCGGGAGGCGGGTGGATGCCTTGCGCCGCTGATTTTTCTGGTAGTCCTGCTAGCGGGGGTGTTGATTTTCTATTTTGTGTTTTGGGAGCCGGTCTCGGGGGCAATCGAGTCGGCGAGATGGGTGAAGACGCCGTGTGTGATCGTGACAAGCCAGATCGAAGTTTTCCGGCCGGGGGGCAAGGAGAGCGTGCCGGTCAGCAAGGAGGATAGAAGTCTTAGCGGCAAGCGTTTTGTGCCGTCGGTGCGCTATGCTTACCGATACAACAACACGCTGTATCATTCGACACGGATCTGGTTTGTTCGGCCGGCGTTCAACACGCTTCACGAGGCCGAGGAAATCGTGGAACGCTATCCCAAGGGGCAGGAGAGGGTCTGCTATGTGGCCCCGGAGCGGCCGGCGTCTTCCGTGCTGGAGCGAGGGTTCAAGCCGGACTTACTGATCGCGCTGATCCCGTTGGGACTGGCGGTTGGGGGGCTGATCGGTCTGGCGGCGACGGTGGGGCCATGGGTCATTCCTCTGCCCATGAGGGAACGGTGGCGCAAGCGACAATTACGGGCGGAGGAAACGACGCGGCGACGACGTGGGCGGCGTCGGGTTTATGCGCCGGGAGGTCCGTTCAGCTTTCGGCCACACCACGATGGCAGAGGCCTGGCGATCCTCATCGTGATCGCGATCGTCTGGAACGCAATGATGATCTTCCTGGTTCAGGAAGTGATCGATACCTGGCGCGGGGGGATTCCCGAGCTCTATGGGTGGGCACTGACTTTGTTTGCGATTCCGTTATTGCTGGTGGGAGTGGCACTGGTCATTCCGCCGGGATACTTCCTGCTGAAGTTGCTGAGGCCGAGGCCGACGTTGATCCTAAGTTCGGCGACGGTGGCTCTGGGCGGAGAAATCTCGGTGGGATGGAAGATCTGGGCCAATGGCGGGCGGATTCGGCGATTACGGATCTTCGTGGAGGGGCGAGAGGAAGCGACGTATACGCGAGGAACGAACGCTTACACCGACTATGAGGTGTTCGCGATCGTTCCGGTCGCAGACACGACACTGCCAAGCGAGATTCGCGGCGGCAGGAAGCGGCTGAGGATACCCAAGGATACGATGCCGACCTTTTGCAGCGAGCACAACAAGATTGTCTGGGCGCTGAGGATCCATGGGCAGATGGGCATCTGGCCGGATGTAGATGAGGAATTTGAGCTGCAGGTGGTCGCGGGGGAAAGTCATGATTGGGGGACAAAGGGGAAAGAGCCCGGCCCTGCGGGCCGCCGCTAAACGGTTTTGGGCAGAGATTTGAGTGGGAGGAGGAAAGCGATTCGGTAGAAGCTGTATGAGAGCACGGGAGAATCCATTTGCGACGGATCGCGTGCTGCAGATCCGATATCGGTTGCAGGGGGAGACATGGCCGGGGTTGCTGCAGCGGCTGGCGGGATTGCGGTACCGAGCGGCCATTGTCGGGCCGGAGGGGACGGGAAAAACGACATTGCTGGAAGATCTGAGGCCTCATCTGGAGGAACTGGGGTTTCGTGTTCGCTACGCGTTTTTGAATGCGGCGGATCGCACATGGAGTTGGCAGGAGATGCGAACCATCTGCGACGATCTGAAGCCGGGGGATATGATTCTGCTGGATGGGGCCGATCATCTGGGGCGACTTGGCTGGACATGGCTGAAGTGGCGGAGCATGTCGGCGAGCGGACTGGTGATCACGTCACACCGCGAGGGAATGCTTCCGACGCTGATTCAAACCCGAACATCGGCAGAGCTCCTGAGTCAGATTGTGGATCGGCTGCTGGGAGATCGTACGAGCGTGGCCAAGGAGAATCTGGCTGGACTGTTTGAGCGGCATGAAGGCAATGTGCGCGATGCGATTCGGGAGTTGTACGATGTCTTTGCCCGAATGGACGGCTGAGCGGATATGCGTGACTTGGATGAACTCTTTGAGGCATTGAAACGCTCGACGTTTCGGTCGCGATTCCACCTTAAAGGGGCGGAGTTGAAGTATCTGCAGACAAAGGGGCTGGAGACCGTTCTCTCGCACGCCAGGGATTTCGTGGCGCAGCGGTTGGCACCGGCGCAGCCGGCCAACGACGGGCAGCAAACGCCGATGCGTAATCATCCGGTGTTCGTGGCTCAACATGCCACGGCAACCTGTTGCCGGGGCTGTCTGGAGAAATGGCATCGCATCGCCAAGGGACGTGAGTTGAGTGACAAAGAGCAGGAGTACGTGGTTGGGGTGATTGAACGGTGGATACGGAAGGAATG
>JBLNDH010000430.1:0-3332 GCA_050261455.1 Bacillota bacterium | reverse complement strand
CCAATCCTTCATCGCCTCCGACAGTGGGATGCCCTCTTCAACACGCTCCCGGATCGTGCTCATCACCCCTCGCCACTGCGGGCTGCTCGCCTGGCGTTCGACCGCGCTCAGAGATTGAACCAGTGGCGTTCCGCTGGAAACCAGCACGCATAGCTGGCGTGAAAAGGTCGCCAGGAACTTCAGCCGCGCACCTGTGCCAACCCGCCGATGCCCCGAGCCGTGCCCATGCTCGGACGGCTCCCCGACCTCGGCGATCTCCAGAACATACAGGCCGTCACGACGCAGGGTCTCCACGGCCTCGCTGCAATCCGTTGCTTCGACGACCGCCGAAACGGGCTTCCCGCCACGATCGAAGGCGCTGTACCGCAGCTTCATGCCGCCTCCTTGGCCGGTTCAGCCGCAGCAAGGCTGGCCGTGCTTGGGGCAGGCTCCATCTCATCATCGTTGTGGGTGACGCGAAGGATCTCGTCAAGGCTGGTCTTGCCTTCCAACGCCAGGAGAACACCCTCATCCCGCAGGTTCATCACGCCTTTCTCACGGAGCTTCTCACGCAACTCGTGCGTCGGGGCCCCGGCATGAACCAGTCGCCGAATGTCCGGCGTCGCCTCCATCACCTCATACACCCCGTGTCGTCCGCGGAAGCCCGTATCATGGCATTGCTGGCATCCACCGCCTTTGCGGAACGCTCGCCCGACCTTGTCCCGGAGATTCGCATCGGCCAGTTCCTGTTCCGTCGGATAATACTTGGTGGCGCAGTTCGGGCAGATCGACCTGGCCAGCCGCTGCGCAATGACCCCGTTCAGCGCACTGGAAAGCAAGTACGACTCAATGCCCATATCCAGCAGACGCGCCACCGCCCCGGGTGCATCGTTCGTATGCAACGTCGCCAGGACCAGGTGTCCTGTCAGTGCCGCCTGTACCGCGACATGCGCCGTCTCCTCGTCGCGGATTTCACCCACCATGATCACGTCCGGATCCTGACGCAGAATGCTCCGCAAAGCCCGGGCAAAGGTCAGCCCGATCGTCGGCTGCACCTGGATCTGGTTCACCAGGTCCAACTGGTACTCCACCGGATCCTCGACCGTCAGAATATTCAACTCCGGGCTGCGCAGCAGGTCCAACGCCGAGTACAGCGTCGTCGTCTTGCCGCTTCCCGTGGGCCCGGTGACCAGAACCAGCCCGTGGGGCTGATTGAGCATCCGCTTGAACGCCTCTTTGGGCTCGTCGCGAAGCCCCAGGTCTTCCAGGCGAATGTGCAGGTTCTGCTTGTCCAGAATACGCAGCACCAGCTTTTCTCCCAGCAGCGTCGGCATGCTCGATACACGCAAATCGATCTCTCGTCCCTCGGCAACGATCCGAACGCGACCCTCCTGCGGCAACCGTTTCTCGGCAATGTCCATCTTGCCGATCACCTTCACACGCGACACGATCGCCGCATGCATGCCGGCAGGGGGCTTCATCAGATCCCGCAAAACCCCGTCAATGCGATAGCGAATCCGGGTCCCCGCTTTGGCCGGCTCAATGTGAATGTCGCTCGCCTTGTCCCGCACCGCCGTCAACAGCATCACGTTCACCAGGTTGACGATCGGGCTCCCCGCCACCATCCGGTCCAGGTCCGTCATCGGACCGTCATCGATCGTCTCGTGCTCGACAACCTCGACATCCGATTCCGCCAGCGACGTCAGAAAGGCATTCACATCAACGTCGCCGCCTTTGTACTTCTGGATGAATTCCTCGATGTTCGCCCGCAACGCCAGCACCGGCCGGATCTTCAAACCGGTCAGCTGACGCAGCCGATCGATCACCGGCAGCGACTGCGGCTCCGCCATCGCGACCGTCAAGGTGTCACGCACCTTGAACATCGGAATCGCCATCAGCCGCTCGGCTTCCTGATCTCCCACCAGCTTCAACAACGAAGGATCGATCAACCCGTGGCGAAGCTGACAACCCGGCACGTCCAGGCACTTGGCCAGCGCCTGCACCAAGGCGGCACTGCTGATCACCCCCTGCTGGACCAGCATCTCCCCCAGCATCGCCCCCGTGCTCTTCTGCTCCGCCAGTGCCCGCTCGAGCTGCTCGCGCGAAATCACGCCCTGCTCGACCAGCGCGTCGCCGATTCGGATTTTCTTCGCTGCCAGCGTCACAGGAAGCTCCTCACGCCGCTGTTGACATCCTCAAAATACTCGAATGCATCACTCCATCCCGTCAAACCCAACACCTCCCGCAGTGTCTCATTGGCCGTGCACAGCTTTAGAACCCGCCCGCTTTCGCTCAGGTGCTCCGTCAGGTCCACCAGCGCCTCCAGCCCCTGGCTGTCCACGAATGCGATGCCGCTGGCGTCGATGACCACCCGGCCCAGGCTCTTGTCGATGGTCTGCAAGACGCTGCCGTGGAACTGTTCCGCGTCCGCCTGGATCAGCGGGCCCATCGGCTTCAGCACGGTCACGGCGCCTTGTTGTTGCTCCTGGATCTCCATAGCTCTATGCCGCTTCCTTCAACGTCGGAATCGCCACCGTGAAGGTGCTTCCCTTGTTCAATTCCGATTTCAATGTGATGTCCCCGCCGTGCAGGCGGACCACTTCGCGTGCCAGGGCCAATCCGAGCCCCGACCCGGTGATCTTCCCGACCCGCGGGTCCTTCGAGCGGTAGAACTTGTCGAAGACCAGTTGCTGTTCCTGCTCGTCGATCCCGATGCCCGTGTCGGACACGTCTACAAGCAACTGGTTGGCCTCCGCTCGCACCCCGACAGTCACCTGCCCGCCGTTGGGCGTGTACTTCAGCGCATTGCCGATCAGGTTGTGGATCGCCAGGATCAGGCGATCCCGATCGGCGTGGATGACCGGCAATTTCGGAGGCAGGTTGAATTGGAGAGTGATGTTCTTGTCTTTCGCCTGGGCTGCGTAGTCCGCCTCCAATTCCTCGAACAGCTTGTCCAGCCGAACATCGTCGTTGTGGATCTTCAGTGACCCGGCTTCGATCTCCGCCACCGACAGCATCTCCCCGACCATTCGCTCCAGTCGCCGCGACTCGTCGTTGATGACGTTCAGGCACTTGGCCCGCATCAGTGGGTCCTTCTCGCCCTCCGTCAACGCCGTTTCCACGTACAGGCGAATGTTGGACAGGGGCGTGCGCAACTCATGCGTGGCCTGTGCGATAAAGTCGTTACGCGAGGACTTGGCCACGCACTGCTGCGTGATGTCCTCGATCGTGATCAGGACCGTGCTGCCATTGTCTCGGCGGAGGGGGCGGACGCCGACGCGGAACACGCTGTTCCCCTGCGTCTCCTGGCGTTCGATTTCGATGGTCTTCCGCTGGCGGGCATTGCCGCTGAG
>JBLNDH010000429.1:0-2971 GCA_050261455.1 Bacillota bacterium | reverse complement strand
TGGGAGCGGCAAGTCCACCACCCTCGCCACGCTGATCGACATCATCAACAGCGAGCGCGCCGCGCACATCATCACGCTCGAGGATCCGATCGAGTTCCTGAACCGCCACAAACGCAGCGTGGTCAATCAGCGTGAGATCGGGCTTGATTCGCGCAGTTTCGCTGATGCCCTGCGCTCGGCCCTGCGCGAGGATCCCGATGTCATACTGGTGGGCGAGATGCGTGATCTCGAGACCGTAGCCATCGCCATCAGCGCCGCCGAGACGGGCCACCTGGTCTTCGCCACGCTGCATACCAACGACACGGTGCAGTCCGTGGATCGGGTCATCGACATGTTTCCCCCGCACCAACAGCAGCAGATCAGGGTGCAGTTCGCCTCGATCCTGGTGGGGATCGTGGCGCAGCAGCTCATACCCAGGTTGAACGGGGGAGGGCGCGTCGTGGCCGCCGAGGTCTTGGTGGCCAATCCGGCCGTGCGCAACTTGATCCGCGAGGGCAAGACGCACCAGATTTACTCGATCCTGCAGACCGGCAGCAAACAGGGTATGCAATCGCTCGATGCCTGCCTGCGCGATCTATACAACCGGCGCTTGATCTCCCTGTCCGAAGCGCTGATGCGCGCCAACGATCCGGAGGAATTCAAGCGATTGGCCAACGTGGTTTAGGGGGGTGACGGTATGCCCTTCTACGAATATCGAGCCGCCGGCCGGGACGGCCAGGTGACCTTCGGCAGGCTGGAAGGGGACAATGTCCAGCATATCGCGGCCAAATTGCGGGAGAAGGGCCTTTTCCCCATCAATATCGCGCCTTTCGTGGAGTCGCCGCGGATCGAGCTTTCAAGCAAAGCGCGGCCGCAAACCACGGGCAAGGTCCCCTTGAAGGTTTTGACCCTTTTCTGCCGGCAGTTTGCAGTAATGATCAACGCCGGCGTGGCTTTGATGCCCTGCATCAGCATCCTGCAGAAACAGACCAGCAGCCCTCGTTTTGCCTTTATCCTGAATGAAGTGCGAAGATCCCTGGAGAGCGGCGAGAGCCTGGCCAAATCCCTGTCCCGGCACCCCAAAGCCTTCCCGTCCATCATGATCAGCATGATTGAGGCCGGCGAGGCCGGCGGCGTCCTGGACCGGGTTCTGGAGCGCGTGGCCGAGCATTTCGAGAAGGAGTCGGCCCTGGTGCAGAAGGTCAAGTCGGCCATGACCTACCCCATCATCGTCATCGTCGTGGCGATTGGCGTCACGGCGGCCCTGATCATGTTCGTCCTCCCCATGTTCGCCGAGATGTTCGAGGGCTCCGGCGTGGCGTTGCCCTGGATTACCCGGTTCCTGCTCGGCGTTAGCGATATGCTGACTAAATACTGGTACTTATTTGTGATCGCGATGGCCTTGATCATCGTGCCGACGGTCCTCTATGTCCGCACCGCGCAAGGCCGCCGGAACAAGGACGCGCTCCTCCTCAACCTGCCGCTCTTCGGCCCGCTGACCCTGAAGATGGTGGCCAGCCGTTTCTCCCGGACCCTCAGCACCCTGTTGTCGAGCGGGGTGCCTCTCATGCAGTGCCTGGAGATCGTGAGCCGGGTGGTCAACAACGTCATCGTCGGCGAACGCCTAGGCGAGGTAACCGAGCAGGTTCGTACAGGCGTCCCGCTCGGCCTGAGCCTGGAAAAATGTCAGCTTTTTCCGCCAATGGTCGTGCAGATGACGGCCATTGGCGAGGAGACGGGCTCCATGGATGAACTCCTGACCAAGGTGGCCGATTTCTACGACCAGGAGGTCGACATCGCCGTCAAGAATCTGACCACCGCCATCGAACCGGCCATCACGCTCTTCCTGGCCGGCGTGGTTACGGTCATCCTGCTCTCGGTCTTCCTGCCTATGGCCCAGATGATGCAGGTCATGGGATAGGCGGCGCGAATAATGCCCGCAAACCGCGCTTCCGCGTTGATTGGCCGCCGCGTCTATTCCGGAAGGGCGAGAATAAAAAAAACTCCTGCATGGCAGGGAAGAGAGAATTCGTGGAGAAAAACTATTAAGTAACCGACAAGGAACAGCCGATAAATAAGTGAACGGATCCGGATGGATCCGGAAGCATTCGCGAGCGAGGATTGTCTCCCGCGCGGGCGCGCGCCGGGAGCATCCTTTCGACAAAGGCGAAAGGAGGTGAGAATGAATGTTCTGCAAGATGCGCGCGAAGAGCGAAAAAGGTTTTACCCTGGTTGAGTTGCTCGTGGTCATCGGTATCATCGGCATTCTAGCCATGCTGCTCCTGCCGCAGTTCCGCAGCATGAGGGACCGGGCCCGCGTCGCCAGCTGCCAGTCCAATCTGAAGAACATCGGCACCCAGTGCGAGGCCTACTACGCGGACCGGGAGACTTATCCGGACAATACCGCTTGGGGCACTTTGACCGGCACCGGCGGGGACCTGGAGCGCCTGCGGAGATGCCCGCACGACAATGCTACTGATTACCTTTATGAACCCTATGGAACCGTGAGCATAGACTCCAGCACAGGCGAGCCGACATTCAATTCGGCTGCCGCCGGCGCTACCGGACGTATTGACAATTACTGGTGCCGGTGCCAGGTGCACGATGGTGGTGGTTCTACCGGCGTGTTCCCGGACTGCGTGAGCCTCTGGGTGACCGAGGACGGCACGGGCAGGTACGATCTCTGATCCTGGTTTTTTGTCACAGTAGCCCCGCCGCTTGCGGGGCGGCCCGGATTGTGGGTCCGGTTTTCACGGAGGCGGCTCTTTCGGTTTGCCGATAGGGCCGCCTACCCATCTACGAGCTACATGGGAAATTTTGGCGCCACCTGACTGTATAGGAAGGCGGCCTTGCAATGATAGAGATTACGATCCGAGGCGGTGTTTCACCTTGCTTGCGTCCGGCCACGGGGTCGCTTCGGCGGATCTATTGGCCGCATGTGGCAAGCGACGCAATCAAGCCGAGAACGCCCTGGATCTCTTGGCATACCCGT
>JBLNDH010000428.1:0-6512 GCA_050261455.1 Bacillota bacterium | reverse complement strand
GCCAGTCAGTGTTGCGAGCCGCCATCCACTGGCAACTGGCAACCGGTAACTGGCAGCTTCCGATCACCCCAGCGTATGGTCCACGATCAGTTCGTGAATCATCCCGCGGACGCCTTCCTCGGTGGATTCGACGGCGGTGTAGCCTTGCTTGGTCAGGACGATCGACTGCACGCGATGAACCTTGGTCGGCGAGCCGCTCATGCCGCACCAGCGGAGGTCGGCATTGATGTCGGTCAGGTCCCACTGTTCGATCAGCAGGCCATTCATCTTGAGGTTCTCGATGCGACGCGCTTGCTCGGCTTCACGCTGCTCGGGCGTGGCATTGGCCATGCTCTTGGCCAGTTCCCCGGCAATTTCCATGGAGGACCGGGCGCGTTTGAACCGCATGATGCGCTTGGCGGACGCCGGCCGCACCGCGTTGGCGGTGTCCAGCACCGTCAGCAGGATGGGCATCGGGCCTTCCAGAATTTCCCAGCCATTGCCCACATTGCGGCGGACGCGAAGGGTCCGGCCCGTAATGTCAACGACCTTTTCCAGGTACGTCACCTGGGCGATTCCCAGCTTCTCCGCCATCTGGGGCCCAACTTGGGCGGTGTCCCCGTCGATTGCCTGCCGGCCGCAGAAGACCAGGTCATAGCGGGCGATCTTCCGGACAACCTGGTTGAGAATGTAGCTGGTGGCCAGGGTATCGCTGGCTGCCGCGCGACGATCGCTGACGAGAATCACACGATCGGCCCCGCGATAGAGGCATTCCCGCAGCACCTCACAGGCCGCCGGCGGGCCCATGGTAATGGCCGTTACAGTTCCGCCGAAGCGATCGCGCACCTCCAACGCCGTTTCCAGGGCATGGAGGTCGTCGGGATTGAAGATGGCCGGCAACGCGGCGCGGTTAACCGTGCCGTCAGCCTTCATCGCCTCCCCGGTAATGTTGGCGGTATCGGGGACCTGTTTCACGCAGACAATAGAGTCATAGCCCAAGGGTCTTCTCCATTCTGAAGCCCTGAAGAATAAGATTCATCAGTTGTATCGGACAATGATACAGCACATGGGGCGGTCGCCTCCGCCCTATGGCGTGCTGCATCGCCGGATCACCCGACAATGCAGAGCTTGCATGATCACGTCTGCGGCCGGCGTAGTCAAGAGAACCGGATGAACTGGTCCGCTGAACGGCAAGCTCGAATGATAAAGCCCCGCCGCGAAGCCCTAATGACTAAACCCGAATGTCTAAAGAAGCCCCAACGACCTAATGACGAATGACGAACGGGGTCCTTTGTCCCGTGTCCTTTACAGGGGGCCCGTTCGTCATTGGGTTTTTGGGCATTCGTCATTCTTTAGACATTAGGGCTTAGTCATTCGGCCTTCCTCAATCCACCTTCTTGAACTTCGCCTGGCCGGCCTTGCACACCGGGCAATGGTCCTCCACAGGCTTCTCGGTGGTGAACCCACAAACCGGGCAGACGTAGAACGTCCGCTTTCCGCCGCGCCATTTCTCCAGGTTATCCAACGCCTCTTGGTACAGCTTAGCGTGCTCCGCCTCCGCCGCCAGCGCATACTCGCAGGTCATCATCGCCGCCTTGTTCTCCTCTGCCTTGGCTCCCTTGATGAACTGCGGATACATCACGTCGCGCTCGTAGGTCTCGCCCTTGATGGCCACCCCCAGGTTCTCTCGCGTGGACTTGATCTCGACCTTGGCGATGTTGGCCGTCGGCGTGGCCCCCATTTTCTTGATCACCCGGGCGTGCGCGTTGGCGTGAATCTCCTCCGCCGCCGCAGCAGCGCGAAACAGGCTGGCCACCGCACTGTACCCCTCTTCGTCGGCCTTGACGGCAAACGCCAGGTACTTGGCGCGGGCATTGGACTCCCCATTGAAAGCCGCTTGAAGGTTATCGAGTGTGGACATCGCCATTCTCCTTATGAACAGGTTACATCGAATGAACAAGGCCCGATTTTACGGAGAATGGCCAACAGGCCAAGAGGGCAGATCATTCCAAGCCGGACTGTAGCGCAGCGCAAGTCCGGATCTGTACCCATCTCGAAGAACATCCGGACCTGCGCTACGCTCCGGTCCGGCTTGAGAAGCCTTGCCCGCACCCATCACTCCCGAGGGTTCTGCTTGCCCTTCCCTCGGCCGCTTCAATCCCGCCGAACAAAGAACGGCTGCGTCCACGCAAACCGTTCCCCGCGTCCCCAGCATTCAAATCGCACATAAGTCGCATCCTGTGGCACTTCCACCTCGATCGAATCCCGATCCACAACCGCAAACCGCCTCGCCAGCTGCTGCAACGCGACGATCCGCTCGGCATTGCGCGTCTTGATGTGAATGCGATTGTCATCCACATGGATGGAGCTGATGATGACGCCGGTGGAGGCATAGAAGCACCCCGCCGCCATCGCGCCGGCAATGGCGCCCGCCGTGCGCTGTGTTGCATACACCACATTCCACCCCCGGGCCACGTCGCTGGCCAGGTGGCTGTCGTCGTTGGCAAACCCCCACACCCGCCGGCCATGCGACAGGAGCAGATCCCACTTATCGAGCGCGTACGGGCTTCCCTCCAGGCGGCCAATCACCCCGTTGTAGATCTCCATCCCCGCATACCCATCCCACTCCATCAGCTGCTCGAGCGTGCAGTGGTTGAAACTGCCTTGCCAATTGGGATGGCAGGCGATGAGAAATCCCTGATATTCGCTGGCCTCCCGCAGGATCCGCTGCCGCTGCGGATGCGGCCGCTGCAGACGATCCGGATTGACATGCAGCAGGTGTGGCCCCGCCGCCGTCAGCTCGGTGCCCGGAATCAAAACCAGCCCCGATGCATCCACCTTGGCGTAATCCTCCGCCGATGTGTAGATGTCATGATCGGAGATCATCAGAAAGTCATGTTCATGTGAGGCGTACTCATGGATGGTAGCTTGCAGATCCCGCGTGCCATCGCTGCGGGTCGTGTGCGTGTGCAGATTGCCCCGCAGCCAGTGCCCGCCGGAAAGGTTCTCATACGGATGCTCAATTCGCATAGGCTCCTCGTATCCGGCTCATGATACCGACAAAGTGTCAATTCTCGTAAACACACCGGGGCATAACGCAACGTCGCCCCGGCTTCCCTTCGCGAGAATTCACCATTACACGCCGGCAGCGGGTTGCGTACCGTATAGCAGACCACACGTGCTATGATTGCCGCGGGACCAACTTTTCCGCTCCTCGGTGCGTTTTTCAAGCCGATGGACGACGTGCGCCGAGCCGTGGGCCACGTGCTGGACCAACTCGGCCTCGGCCCCATCGAAACGCCTTCCCGGGTCGCTTGGTCCGCTCCGGCGATGCGGCTGCATGCCTACCAGGATCCCCAGGCCAATCAACCTGTGCTCCTCATGGTGCCGGCCCCGATCAAACGCGGGTACCTCTGGGATCTGTCGCCTCGAACCAGTGCCGTCAGACAGTGCCTCCGCGGCGGCATTCAGGTCCATCGCATCGATTGGAATCGGCCGACGAACGCTCAGCAGAACCTGGCCCTGGCGGACCATGCCGATCAGTTCATCGATGCGAGCATCGCCGCCATCGAGAAGGAAACCGGCCAGAAACAGGTTTTCCTCACCGGGCATTCGCTGGGCGGCACGCTGGCCGCCATCTACACCTCGTTGCATCCCGATCGCGTGCGCGGGTTGATCCTGATCCAATCGCCGGTGCATTTTTCGAAGGACACTGGCGCCTTGGAGTGGTTGGTCGACCTCTCCCCCCCGGCCCAGTGCCTTACGCCGCTGCTGGGCAATGCTCCGGGATCATTCCTGAGCCTCGCCGCGTACCAGGCATCGCCGGCCACGTATGAAATCTCACGCCTGCTCGATTGGCTCTTCAGCCTCTTCGATCCACAAGCCATGCAGACGCACCTGCGCGTGCAGCGATGGACCCTCGATGAGTCGCCCATGGCAATGCGGCTCTTTGAACAAGTCGTGGAATGGCTCTACCGCGAAAACCGCTTTATGCGCGGCATGCTGAACATCAACGGCCAAACCGCCTCGCCGCAGGCGATCACCTCGCCCATCCTCGCAATTACGAATCGGCACTGCCAGGTGGTTCCGCCGGAGTCGGTTCTGCCTTTCCTGCAAGCCTCGTCGAGCCGGGAAACCCAAGTGCTCTGGTACGGCGGCGACACCGGCGTCGCCCTGCAGCATGTGGGGGCGTTGGTCGGGCGCAGTGCCCACCAGACGCTCTGGCCCCAAATTGTGCAATGGATCCGCACTCATTAGAAGCGACTCTCAAACCACATGCGTGCCAATACCGACAGTGCTCGCCTGCATCCAAGCCCAGGGATTTATCCCTGGGTTCTCGACTGCGATTCACTTTCGCTTTTGTTTGGACTCATTGAGCAAGCCAAACAAAAGCGAGCTCTCACGGGGTGTGAGAGCTCGCTGCGGCCCCGACACCGCGGTGTCGGGACACCTCCAACAGACTCTTGCCCTTCGATCGACGGACGGTTCTCAACCGTCAATCGAGCCGGGCTCATCCAGCCTTCTTGGCCGGCAAGTCCGCCGTTTTTTCCGGCTGGGGCATCCTCATCGTGGCTTGTTCGTTCTGCAGCAGCGCCAGCAGGTCGGACACCAGTTGGTCCCGCTTCCAGGGTCGCTCGGCGGCGTCCAAACCATCAAAACGACCAATCAACTCCGCAATCTTCTGACGCAGCGTCATGGCGGCTCCCTTACGAGGCCAGGCCAGGGAACTTGCCCGGTTCCCAAGCCAACCCTCGGCTTCGTGTCGGGGAGGAAGAACACATGGCCCGTTGCCCCATTCTGCCCCGGGTGGTGCCCATTCGAAGCCTCCCAGTTCCAAGAGTAATACGGACAATCGGCTACGGCGGTTCGCTTGGTGTTGTGCAATCGTGCAGAAGCCGGTGACCGCCCAGCCTTGCCTGCATGAACCCCCAATCAAAAACCCACGGAACCGGGTTCCGTGGGTTCATCCCTGAAGCAGGGTTTTCTGTGATCGGCCTAACCAATGCGTTTGATTCGTAGCGCCATGTCTTCGGAATAGCTCGGCGAGGCCAGTTTCCGCTCGCCGCCTGTGTGTTGGAACTCATCGCTGGACTCAACCTTGCCGGTCTTGGGGTCGATCCATTCGGCCTTGTACGAGCCGGCAGGCATTTCGACCAACAGGTTGGCCTGCGTGCCGCCGCGCACATAGATCGCATACGCCTTGCCTTCCTCCGCCAGGCACCGGGCCGTGACGCTGGCCTGCGCGGGCGCGCCCTGGAATGGCGCGGTAACCGTGCCGCCCTTGATCAGGGAGTTCTTCGGCGACATGCGGACGAAGTCGAAGCTGTTCATGAAATCCCGCAAGGCGCCCAGCGACCGTCGCAGCTCCGGGCTTCCTCCGCCAGGCGACTTGTAGTCGCGCAGGTCGCCACGGGGATGGCCGGGGGTGAATGAATAATCGAGGTTGGAGTAGATGGCGCCCCCGGCGAGGATGAATTCCCATCCCTCGGTGCGATAGTACACATCGTCCTTGCCGCGGAAGCCGGTCTCGTCGTCGCTGATGACCTTGTTCAGGCCATAATTCTCGGCCACGGTGTCCGGCGGCGTGGCGTAGTGATAGTTGAAGATGGAAACCAGCGGGTTGGGCTTCTCCACCTTCTTCCCGGCATTGGCGATGTTCTGGGCGATCAGGTGCTTATTGGGCAGGTTCTTTTCCGTCTCGACGACGGTCTGCGAGATATGGGCCTGCCAATCCTCCATGACGCCGCCAAAGTAGGGCTCGTTGCAGATCTCGAAGTACACGTTGTCAAAGCCATTCAGCTCCGCGACCGCCTTGCGGACGAACGCATCGTGCACGGCCAAAAGGTCCTGGTGCTTGAGGGTATAAACCTCAGTCCGGGGGCAATTGCCCACGCCATTGACGTTGTTGGCCGGGTTCATCGGGTTGATCTTCCAAAGGTCCTCCTCATAGAAGGGGCAGAAGAGGACATATTCCACGACGATCCCGCGCTTAGACGCCTGGCTCACGAAATCCTTCAGCCGGGCGAAGTATGCATCGTTCCATTGGCTCAGATCGAACTTGTTCCCGCCGTCGGCCGCGCCAGGCGTGTTGCTGCGGGCCCAGGGCGAGCAGTAATTCCTGGGGGCCAGGGTGTTGTCGGTGATGCCGAACGAACCATGGACCTCGCGATAGGTGCCGCTGAACGTGCGGGTGAGGTTCAGATTCTTCGACTGGACCTCATCCAAATACGGAACGTAGTTGATATCCAGATTCAGCACGGACCCGTAGTGTTCCCCCGAGGTGATCAGCACAGCGGGCTTGCCGCGGAACAGCAGGTAATGCGGGTTGTCCGGATGCAGCCGCAGGGGCTCTGTTTTGTCCTGTGCCGCAGCCATGGTGGTGAATGCGAGGAGGGCCAATAATGCGACGATCCTGCCAATCATAATGCAACTCCTATGCGTCTCGTAACGTCTCGTAGGGTGGGCGTTTTCGCAAGGCGCGGTTTATTTAGTTGGCCAAAACGCCCCCCACCAGGCACCCGTGGGTGAAAAAA
>JBLNDH010000427.1:0-14581 GCA_050261455.1 Bacillota bacterium | reverse complement strand
GGCCAACTGCAGATTCGAGTATTGGAGTATATGCGTGAGACGGGTACCTTGCGGGTAGATCCCAAGGCTGGGGCCATCGGCCGAGCGATGGATCGGAGAGCTTCGCAGACAACGCAGACGGCCCTCGGGCAATAGATACAGTATGCGACAGGAAAGATGCCCTGCCGCATGACGTGTTGGTGTAATCATATGTCAATGAATTCGACTATTGCGATACCGGCCTCGCCGGCGACTCGGCGGTGGGTTGGATGGTGGCTGGTGCCGGTGATTGGCGTAATTGCCGTGGGCGGCGTGGCTTTGGCGCTGCGGCCGTGGGGGGGCAAACCTCCGGAGGTCCAGGGCACCTTCTTCAACATCGTGCCGATGGACCTGGAGGTCAAAATCACCAAGGATGGTGAACTCCAAGCCATTGAATACACGGATATTAAGAGCGCCGTGGAAGGGGTGAGCCAGATCATCGAACTGGTCAAAGAGGGCACCACCGTCAAGAAGGGCGATAAGCTGGTCGTTCTGGATTCGTCCAACCTGAAAGATCGAAAAGACGATGTGGACATCAATATCCAGAAGGCGGAGAGTGCGCTGAAGATCGCCATCGAAATGAAGGAGATCCAGGAGAGCCAGAACGCCGCCAACAAAGAGGCCGCCGAGGTCAACAAACGCTTGGCCAAGCTGGATTTACAGGAGTATCTCGAAGGCACCTATCCCCAGCAGGTTCAAAATGCCAAGACCTCGCTGGAGATGGCCCAGATCACCCTCAAGAACAAGGAAGAGGACCTGGCTCAGACGCAAGCGCTATTTGCCAAAGGGTTTGTGACGGCTACCGAAGTGAAGAAGGCCGAATTGGATGTCACGGTGGCGCGTAACGATGTCCAGAAAGCCACCACGGCCTTGACGGTTCTGCAGAAGTATACCAATGCCATGGAAGTGGCGCGGCTGGAAAGCGTCATGGCCCAGGCCGACCAGAGATACGCGCGAACCCTGCGTGAGAACGCGAGTCTGTTGACTCAACGTCTGGCGGATGTGGCCGAGAAGGAAAGCACGCTGACCAACTTGCGCGATCGGGCCAAAAAGCTCCAGGAGCAGATCGACAATTGCACGATGCGCGCCCCGAAGGATGGGTTGGTGATCTATGCCTCCACGATCGATCGTTGGGGACCGGGGCCGATCCAGGAAGGCGCCCAGGTGCGCGAGCGGCAGTGGCTTCTGCGGCTGCCGGACGTACAGGCGATGAAAGCGGTCCTCCGCATTCAGGAAGCCCTGGTGCCCAGGCTGAATGTGGATAAGAAGCAGCGGGCGACGGTGAAGATCATCGGGGTCTCCCGGCCGGTGGGCGCGACGCTGACCAAAGTCAGCGTGTTGGCCGACAGCTCGCAGCGGTGGTTCAACCCGGATCTGAAGGAATATCCGGTGGAATTGACCCTCGACGAAACCCCGCCGGGGCTCAAGCCGGGCATCGGGGTCCAGGCCGAGATATTTGTGGACCGCTATGAGCAGACGCTGGCCGTGCCGCTGGCGGCACTCTATTCCGTGGGCAAGGACAACTACGTTTTCGTGCACAATGGCAATACCGTGAATCATCGCAAGGTGATGATCGGCGCCAGCAATGAGACGCATGCCCAGATCACCGATGGGCTCAGCGAAGGCGAAGAGGTTCTTCTGCTGCAGGCTGGCCAAGGCCGCACGTTGTTGGAGAAGGCCGGCATCAAGGTCGAACCCACCACGCGCCCGGCCAACGAAGAGGGCAAAGGCAATCACGGCCGTCGAAATGGCCAAGGTGCCGGCCCCGGTGGCTCGTCACCGCGCGCGTGAGACGACCCCTCGGGGGCGAGCCTCCCAGCTGTCCTCCAGCACTCAGCACTCAGCACTCAAAAAAGCCCGCGGACCCAAGTCCGCGGGCTTTTCGTTTCCCTTGATGATTTGCGTCATCAGGCGATCTGCCGCAGACGCTGCGCCCTGGCCGCCCGCAGGATGCCGGGCAGCACGTAATTCTTGGCCACCGCGTCCCAGGACATATGGCTGGCCAGATCGTAGCCACGCGCGATCGACTGCTCGAATTCCTCCGGCGTACGCGGCAGGCGACTGAGCAGTTCCTTGGCCGTGCGCTCGGCCACCGCGTGCTCGATTTCATCGCGCTGCGGTTGGCCGATCGACATCAGTTGCTCCGGCCGCAGGTCGTTCCGCGACAATTCGGTGTAGTCGGCCACCAGAACGTTGGGGGTGGGCTGACCGCCGGTGACCTTGTCCACAAAACCGGCACAGCCGCAGACATTCGAGAAGACGCAGATGCCGCCGAAACTGATCGGCTCAACCTGGGCGATCCCGAACGGCTCGTAGATGCTCTGGCCGAACTCGGCATCGGAGCCCTTGCGGATATCCATGAACTCCATGCCCGAGGGCATGCGCTGGCCGCACAACCGCTGCTCCCAGCCGAACTGATTGACGAAAACGACCTTGATGTTGCGGGCGCGGGCGTTGAATTCCTGCACTGCCTGGTAGAACACCGCCTCGCCGTGTGACAGGTCCGGCAACCCTTCGCGATGGACGACCGGCCAGTGGTAGTGCTGCTCCATGCGGCGGATGTCATCCGGCCGCCGGCCGGGTACTTCGGTGCTCAGCGTGAACAGCACCGCACTCTCGTTGCGCTGCCGGAGGGACTTCTCCATGTGCTCCAGCACGCGCATGTCACGCCACAGGCCCTTGCTGGGGACCAGACGCGTCACATGCGTGAAAATGTAATCCGGCTCATAGCCTAGCAAGCTGCTGCAGTAGCTGCGCAGCTTCTGGCGGCTGGCGGCCTTTTCCTCGACGCTGATTTTCCAGCAGGGCACGCCGTTGTACGCGATCTGCGAATCGACGTGCACGAAGTCGGGGCCGAGAAACCGGATTTCCTTCTGGACGTAATCGCCGACACAGAAGATCAAGTCGCAGAAGCGCGTGGCGCGAACCAGGGCGTGCTTGTAGTACCCGCTCTGGCTGCCGAAGACGTCCTCGACGTACAGGCCCTGCGCCATCGCGGACCGCATGACGTTGTAGAACATCGTGTCGTGGCCGGGATGACCTTCGACGATCCGCCGCATGGTCGCGACTTCGTGGGCGTAGAAAATGGTGCGGAAGTTGGCCCGATCCCCTTCCATGATGGCGGCCAGCGCCGTCGGCACACCCATGTATTCATGGGCGAGAATCACGCACGGATCGCTGGTGCCGGTGGCGCCCAGGGCGTGCAGCGCCGCAATGGTCGGCGGGGCCAGCCGCACGTACTGCTCGTAATCCCAGATATTATCGTACTTGGAACTCTCGATGCCGAAGCGCTTCCAGAGTTCGTATTTGAATTCGGCGATTTTCTTCTCGTCGAAGCGGCTGACGTCGATCAGCAGCACCTCGGGAGTGCTGACGACGCCGGTGGCCTTATCGACGAATTTTCGCCGCCCGTAGACGATCCCCACACCGAACTGCTGCTCGATGGCGCGGAAGTGCGAAGCCAGCGGCGAGCGATAAAGCTGGTCCAGGCTGCTGTAAAGCACCTCACCTGTTGGTCCCAGTCGCTGTTCGCCCGTCGTATCCATGGGCCAGAACGGACCGACCATGATATTGCGGTGGATCGTATCGAGGTAATTCGGACTGGTGAACAGGCCTTGCAGCACTGCACCAATGCCCCCGATCTTCTGAATAGCCTCGTGCGTAACGTGTACAACCGTTGGCATAGACGATTCCAATCTCCCAATTGCCCGACCACATTCGTAGTGGCGGATTATAAGACCTCGCTCGCCATCGGCAAACAAATAACTGCGTAGCAGTTTAAACGCAGCGGTCGAGCGGCAATTCCTGGCTCCAACACTCTTGTCGTGCCTTTTCCCAGGGGGCTTTATGTGTATGTGATAATTCCAACCATCGGCCGGGTCCGAGTAGAAACTTCAGGCCTTTCTATCGCTTGGCCGCCCTCAGCCGGGCAAGCTCCGCGCTCATGGTCGCCAGTTGCGGGCTGGCGTCATCGCGGGGAACTCGCACATCGATTACGCGAACGCCGCTGGACCCCATCGCACTGCGAATCGCACCATCGAGCTCTCCTTTCGTGCTGGCATACGCCGCTTCTCCGCCGCCGATCAGCTCGCAGATCTTGCCGTAGTTCCACTGGCTGATGACGTTGAACGAGCCGTCGCGGATCTTCCGCATCGTCCCATAGCCTTCGTTGTTCAGAATCAGCACGATGGGTTTGAGGCCCAGACGCACGGCGGTGGATAGTTCGGTGCCCGTCATCTGGAATGCGCCATCACCCACCAGAACGAAGGGCCGCAGTTTCGGGGCGGCCATCGAAACCCCGATGCCGCCGGGCACTGCGAATCCCATCGATAAATAATAGGCGGGCGCAATGAACTCGGCTCGCCGCGCCGTGCGAATGCCGATGGCGCCAAACAAGCCGTCGCCCACATCGCAGACCACGCAGCAATTCTCATCCAGGTGCAACGACAGGATGCGGATCACGTCCGTCATCGTCAGGCGATCGGTCAGTTCGGATTTGCGCAGCGGGGCCGGCTCGGCTTGTGGAGTGGGGTGCTTGAAAAGCTTGGGTTTCAGATCCGCAGCGGCCAGCCCGTTGAGAAAGTCGGCAAATTCCACGTCCTCATAACGATGGAAACCCACACGTGTGGCTTCCGTGGTCGTCAGGATCACCCGGCTGCGATCGAGCTTGGCTGTGCCGACGCCGAGATTCATGTCGGTAATGAAGGTGCCGAGCATCAGCACGCAGTCGGCCGACTCCACGTACTCGCGAACCGCCGGCTCGCTGCTCATGGCGCCGCCATATACGCCCAGATACAGCGGATGATTCTCCCGCACCGCGCTCTTGCTCAGCAGATCGGCCGCGATCGGGATGTTGGCCCGCTCGGCAAGCCTGATGGCGAGGTTCGTCAGCCCGAAACGGTGCAATTCCACGCCGGCAAGAATGACCGGTTTCTTCGCGTGTTGCAGCGTATTCAGGCTCTCCTCCAGCGCCGCCTGCAGCACCGCCGGGTCGGATTGGGCGGGTGGGGAAGTCGCCGGCAGCCCGATCGGAATCGGCCGGTCCACCATGTCATGCGGCACCTCGATGTAGACCGGCCGCTTGTGATGCAGGCAGGCCTCGACACACCGCACGATCTCCGCCGCCGCTCGATCTTCGTTCAGCAGGACCGTCGAGGCGACCGTCACTTCGTCATACACCCGTCGCTGCGTTTCGAACGTGCGCACCTTGTGATGCAGCAGGGGGTCTTTCTCGCGATCCTTTCGGCCCGGCGCGCCGCTGATCACGACGACCGGCGATTTCTCCGCATAGGCCCCGGCGATGGCGTTGAGCACGTTCAACCCGCCGACGCAATATGTAACGCAAACCAAGCCGATGCCATTGATCCGCGAATAGGCATCGGCGGCGAACCCCGCCCCGGGCTCGTGGGTCATGGTGATCGACTGGATCGGCGATTTCTCCAGCCAGGCAAAGGTTGGCAGGGCAAAATCCCCGGGCACGCCGAAGCTGTGCCGCACGCCGCGCCGATGCAGATAGTCGAACAGAAACTGCCCCATGGGCATTCGTGCCGGGAAGGAGGCGGGCTGTTGCGCTGCGACGGAGGCTCGATGCGTCCGGCCTTCTCCTTTGGGAATCAGCGACAAAAGCGAGCCATTCGACCGAGACGAGCGGAGTCCACCTTTCACGTTCTACCTCCCAAGTAAAAGGCTCCACTCCTCACTCCGCAGTCTTGATCATAGCATCCCTTCGCATGCTGAGTCCGCCGGGAAATCGCTCGATTCGCCCAAGCCTCCTTCAGATAGCGGCGCTGTTCCTGACATGGGCCTCTCCATGCTGTAAAATCGCTCCGCCCCAACGGGCTCAGCAAATCCAAGAGTCGCGGCCAGCAAGGAGATCACATGCGAACGATCAGCTTCATCAGTGCCAATTACGTCGGACGAACCCTCAAATACAACGGCGACGAAAACTGGGGCACCCACGACCAGGCGACCGCCAAGGCCATGAACCCCGAGACCTTCCGCATGATCGCCCGCGACATCGCCGACGGCGGCTTTAACCATATCGACCTCTGGACGGCCCATTGCAACTGGCAAACCCACGGCCTGGATCTGCTCGGGCACATTAAGAGCATCTGCCAGCAATTCCGTCTGACCATTACGAGCTACGCTGGCGGCCTGACCCTCAGCAGCTCAACCCGGCAGGAGGTAGAAAAGCCCTTCCGCTTCATGAAGCAACTGGGCGCGCCCATCTTCGCCGGCGGCATGTGGGGCGCCGACGCCGCCCAGATGGCCCCCATCATCAACGACATCTGCCAGGAACTGGGCGTGAAATACGCTTTCGAAAATCACCCGGAAAAGACGCCCGAAGAGATCCTGAAGAAGATCGGTGACGGCAAGTATGCCAACGTCGGCGTCGCCTTGGACACCGGCTGGTGTGGTACCAATGGCATGGACGCGGTTGAGGCCGCCAAGAAGCTCCGCAATAAGCTCTTTATCGTCCATCTGAAAGACGTCAAGGCGGTGGGCAAACACGACACCTGCACCCTCGGCGACGGCATCGTTCCCGTAGAAAAGGTCGCCCGCTACCTGGTGGACAGCGATTGGCAGGGCACAATTGGCATCGAACACGAGCCCTATGATCGCGACCCGATGCCGGAAGTGAAAAAGAGCCTGCAGCGCGTACGCGAATGGCTGGAGTAATCGCGCAACGACAAAGCCCACGGCACTGCCGTGGGCTTGTTGGGAACGCGTACGCTCAAGGACTATTGAGCGTCAAAAAATTCGTGTCCTATTGCCGAAGGATCGATTCCTGGCTGCAGAGTTCGCGAAGGCGCGAAGAAAACGCGAAGAAGACCAGCTACAGCTCTTCCACCCTCGCCCGGTACTCCGGGAGAGGGTTGGGGTGAGGGTTCAGAGCCAAGAGCATACCCAAACGGGAACTGCTCTAATTCTTTCTTCCTTCGCGTCCACTTCGTGTCTTCGCGGCTTCGCGAGCTCTGTTCTCAGGGACAGGAATGATCCGACTCTCAATAATCCAATCAGTCCGCCATTGCCGGCATCCAGTTTGGCGGATAGCCCGGCGCATCCGATTCGTCCGCCAATTCCAGCTCATCGAGCCAGTACGCCTCGTCATTGCGCTTATAGGCCAGGAACCGCCCGCGCAAGCTGGCGTCCTTGGCCCGTTGATATCGCACGTAAATGTGCCTGGCATCGACGCCCAGGATCTCGATCTTGCCGTTCTCGTGCGACATGACAAACCGCGCCCGCCGCGCCAGGCCCGACCCATACCGCAGCGCCTCGCGGAAGATCTGCCACCCGCGCACGATCGGCACCTTGTAGGGCTCATTCCCTGCCGTCGGCCGCCCCTGGAAAACATAGTACTGTGGACAACCGATCCAGGAGAGCTTGCGGAACAGCTCCGACAGAACCGCCGGGTCGTCGTTGATGCCGTGGAGCATCGGGCACTGGTTGCAGCAGATCACGCCGTTGCGGATCAGCCGGTCGATCCCCGCGACGGCCGGCCCGGTCAGTTCCCGCGGGTGATCAAAATGCGCCATCAGGTAAATGCGGCTGTAAGGCGTCGAGTACTTCCGCAACACCCATTGCAGGTGCCGATCATCCAACACGCGCCACGGATTGAACGCCGGCATCTTCGAGCCGATGCGGATCACACGCACATGCGGAATCTGCCGCAATGCCGCCAGGGTTTGCTCCAGCCGCTGCGTGCTCAGCAGCAGGGGGTCGCCGCCGGTCAGCAGGACGTTGGTCACCTCCGGATGCCTCGCGATGTACCGGATGCCGCTCGAGATATCGTGCGTCGCTTCGTCGTTGCCGTTCATGAACAGCCGCTTGCGGAAGCAGTACCGGCAGAAGCCCCCACACACCTCGTTGCAGAGCAGCAGCACGGTATCCGGGTACTTGTGTTGCACGCCCCGGCTGACCGTGTTGGACGCCTCATTGCTCGCGTCCAGCTTCCCCCAGTCACTGAGTTCATCGGCACGCGGGATGATCAGCTGCCGGATCGGATCCGCCGGGTCATCCCAGTTGATCAGGCCCAGGTAGTAATCGTTGACGCGAAATGCGTACGTGTTTGCCACATTTCGCAGTTGTTCCCGTTCGTGCTCTGTGAGTTGTTCGATGCGGTCCAGACTGGTGATGTATCGAACAACGGGCTTGCTCCCCGGGGCGGAAGACGGCAATAAGTTAAAACGCGTCATTTCACGCTCCTCTCTACCACACGCCGTCCCACGAACGCAGGAGGCGGCGGACAAATTGGTAAGGAGGATGGCGGCCCGACCATCCTCGAAGCCTGCGGGACGCCGATGCGCCCGCACCCTTTGGCGGGATCGACCGACCGGATTCTACGGTTCGGCCCCGAGCCACACAACGAAAATTCCTCGGAAAATCAGGCTAATTTCAAGTATTTATCGACAGTTGGGCAGATCACGCCGTATTCGTGCGCGCTGCTTCGCCGACAGCAATGATCTGACTCTCGATCGGGTTGGCCGCGTCACGAATCCGCTAACAACGGATTCGGCGTGCAAACAAGAATGGGCGAGATATGGCTTGATCCCTCGCGGCGACCGCCTATAACTTGTTCTCATGCAGAACCGTCCTGAAAACGCGGGAACAGGACAGAATCCACCATCCAATCCGACGCCCGTGCCGGACGTGCTCCAGCGGGTTGTGCAACAGATTATTGCCAAGATGCAGGAGGGGCGCAACAAGGATGCGGTGCGGCTGTTCGTCGAAGCCCACAACCGCGCCGTGCTCCCCAAGGGCCACGCACTTCCCAAATGGCTTCTGGATACCTTCGGCAAGGAAATGGCCGCAAAACTGTTCCAGGCCTTCGCCCATTTCCCCTGCGTGTACTGCAAGAGTGGTCTGGAACACTGCGAAGCCTGCGGCGGCCGGGGCGCCCGCCCCGATGGGCCCTTCTGCGATACCTGCGTGGCGACTGGTCAATCCCGCTGCGAGTTCTGCGATGGCACCGGCTTGGCTACCTACAGCTTCTTCCCTCCCGAACTGTGGCTCCCCATCATCGTGGACCGCTCGCGTCTGGCGATCCATGGGGTGAACCACCTGCTGGCTCATCCTGTTCCTGCATCATCCTCCGAGGCGCACCTGACCGAGTTGATCGTGAACCTCAACAAGCTTCTGGGAGTCCTGGAGAACGCAGTCCTGGCCGCCAAGCAGATTGCCCATCACGATACCCACGCGCAAGTGATCGCGCAGACGGTTCTCGCCTGCAACCAGGCGGCCTCAGCAGCGGTGACCTACCTACGGCAGGCCATTCGCGCCCTGGCTGCCGTGGTTCGCAATAGCGCCAAAGCCCACCCCCCTGATTCCGCCGAGGCCCAGTTCCGTCTCGGCCGCGCCGAGTTCTACGAGAACCTGGCCAATTCGGCGAGCTTCGAGCGCACCTGCCTGCAGCATCCCTTCCTGGATCTCAAGTCCCCCCCGGCGTGAATGGATTGAGTGTCCAGATGAGCTTCTCAAGCCGGACCGGAGCGTAGCGCAGGTCCGGATCATTTTGGAGATCGAAAACGATCCGGACTTTCGCGTCAGCCCGGCTTGGAATTGACCCAACAAAAATGGGCGGCCCTGGGGCCGCCCGTGCTTCTGTCGCGATTGGGGTAAGCGGCTATGCCACTCCCGCAATCCCCGTCTCGATCCGCCGCTGAATAAACTCCCGCGGATCGGTGATGTGCCCGGTCAACGCGCTGGCCGCCACCGTCAACGGCGACGCCAGGTACACCGCGGCGTTCTTGCTGCCCATACGCCCGGGGAAGTTGCGGTTGGTCGTGCTGATGCACACTTCGGTGGTCTGCAGCCGGCCAAACGTATCGGCCGGCCCACCCAGGCACGCCGCGCAACCCGATGGCCCCATCGAGCACCCGGCGTCCATCAGGACGTCCTCGATGCTCTTCTCATTGGGACCTTTCTCCACGCCGCGCAGGTTCAGCCGCTTCATGTCGGCATGCACCTCGGTGCTGCCCGGCACGACGACGGTCTTCACCTTGACCTTGTTTCCCTTAAGGATGTTGGCCGCGAAGATCATGTCCGTGATCTTCCCGCCCGTGCACGACCCCAGGTACGCCTGGTTGATCTTCACATTCCGGCAGTTGCGGGCGGTGTCCTTGTTGTCCGGCGAGTGGGGCTTGGCGACCATCGGTTCCATCTTCGCCAGATCCCATTCGTGAACCGCGTAGTATTCCGCGTCCTTGTCGTCAGTCACCACTTCCCAATTCGGGACATTCGACCGCGAACGGACATACTTGAGCGTCTTCTCATCGACATCGCAGATGCCGTTCTTGCCGCCGGCCTCGATGGCCATGTTCGTCAGCGTCATCCGGTCTTCCAGCGTCAGCGAGCCGATGCCGTCGCCGGCGAAGTACATCGCCCGATACGTCGCGCCATCGACGCCGATCTGCCCGATCACCGCCAGGATCAGGTCCTTGGCCGTCAGGTACGGCGGGATTTCTCCGCGGAAGACGAACTTCATCGTCGGCGGGACCTTCAGCCAGAGCTTGCCCGTTCCCATGACAAACCCTGCATCGGTGTTGCCGATGCCGGTGGCAAATTGCCCCAGCGCCCCAGCCGTGCAGGTGTGACTATCCGTGCCCAGCAGGATCTCGCCCGGCCGAACGTGCCCTTCCTCGGGCAGCGTCTTGTGGCAGACGCCCTTGAAGGTCGTCTTGGTCGGGTCCTTGTAAGGCGTCGGAATCACCGGATCCATCGTGACGAAATCCGGATCGTAGTAGTAGCGGATGCCCTGCTGCTTCACGAAGTCGCGGAGGATCTGGACGTTCCGGTGGCACTTGAGGTCGGCCGTAAAGATGTAGTGGTCCGGGATAATGACAATCTTATTGGGATCCCAGACCTTGGCATTCTTGCCGAACTGTTCATAGAACACGCCGATCGTGCCTGGCCCGCACACGTCATGGGTCATCAGCACATCGACGTTCACCCAGATGTTTTCGCCTGGCTGGACGCGGCTGCGGCCGGCGTGCTTCGCCAGGATCTTTTCCGTCATTGTCATGCCGGGCATCGACAACTCCTATTGCTTAAACCGACAGGTCCAACGCACCTTGTTGATACGTCCCCACTCTTCTCCCTCGCCCGGTACTCCGGGAGGGTTGAGGTGAGGGTCTTTGCCGATCGTACCAACAACGCGGGTTACACCCGCCGCCGACAAAGCCCCGAAGTATAGCCGACGTGAGTGGATGATTCTATATTGGCCCTGCCCATAGGTCTTAGCCTGGGAATGCGAGGCTCCTGACGAGCCGGATCTGCTGCATACTCTCTATACTTGGTCACCTGTAACCATTTCTTCGCCGAAAGCGTATAGGAGAGTGTGCGTCGCAGGTGCGACGCTGACTGGGCTGGGGCATGGCAGGGCTTTCGCGCACCGAAATCGCCATCATACGCCCCATAAATCTCTTTCGGAGACTCTCATGATGCGTTGGGTAAGGTCCCTCACCGTTGGAATGATGGCATTGGCCCTGGCCAGCTCGCTGGCTCGCGCGGCCGCTCTTGACCCCAAACAGGTCCCTGCCGATGCCAAATGGGTCCTGCATGTGGATTTCGATGCCCTGAAAGAGTCCAGCATTGGAAAACTTATCCTCAAAGAACTGGAGAAGAAGGACGAATTCCAGCAGGGAATCCTCAACATCGAACTCTGGGCCGGCGTCAAGCTGCCGCAGGATCTGCATGATGTCACGCTCTATGGCAAGACCTTCGATAACAAGACGGTGGTCGTGCTGATTCGGGGCACGATCGAACCGGCCAAGATTACCAACCTCTTGCAGATGGTGTCGCAGTTCAACAGCACCAAGCATGGGGAACGCGACGTCTACTCCTGGCAGGACAAGGGCAAACAGCTCTACGGCAGCCTGCATGGCTCGACGCTGATCATTTCCGGCGGCTCGCAGGAGAATCTCGACGCGGCGTTGGACCTCCTGGATGGCAAAGGCGAAGCGCTGAAGGCATCCTCGGGCCTCGCCACCGGCGCCGCCGCCGGTACGCTGGTGTACGTGGCGGGTGATGGCCTCTCGGAACTGAAGCAGGCCAAGAATCCCATGGTGAATCAAGCGGAAACTGCCCGTCTGTCGCTGCGTGAGCAGGGCGATCAACTGCTGCTCAACGCCGCCGTCACCGCCAAGACCGCCCAGTTTGCCGAGCAGATGCGGGCTTCACTGGAAGGGATCAAGGCCATGGTGACCCTGGCCGCGAGCAACGAAAACGCCGATCCCAAGGCCAAGGCCGTCGCCGCTGCCTTGCAGACGCTCACCGCCAAGTCGCAGGATAAAACCCTGAACATTGAATGCCGGGTTTCGACCAGTTCACTTGTGACTCTGTTGCAGAATGCACAGAAAGATGCAACAGAACCCAAGCCGAACTAGGTTGTAGGACCACGGGAAGGGCCAGGCTCCTCCTTCTAGCGGCAGTGGCACTTCAGTGCCACTGTTGTATTTCCGTACCGTCTATGATTCCAAGCCCGACCAATCTCACCGACGAGGAACTCGCCTGCCGTGCGCGGGCGGGTTCCTCGTCGTGTTTTGAGGAACTGGTCCGGCGTTTCCAGGTCCCCCTGTTGCGATTCCTGATGCGCCACCTGCCCCGGCGGTGCGATGCCGAGGACGTTCTGCAGGAATCCTTCGTCCGGGCTTACCAAAACCTGCATCAGTACCAGGAATCGCGCCCATTCCGACCGTGGCTCTTCACCATCAGCTATCGCCTGGCCATCAGCCACAGTCGCAAGACCCCTATCAGGGAAACGGCCGATTCCATCTCGGAATTACCGGAGCCGGCCGAGTTGCCCCTCCAGCATCTCAGCCGCGAAGAAGAACGAACCCAATTGTGGCAAGTGGCCCGCGACGTGCTCTCTGCCGAGCAGTACAGCGCCGTGTGGCTATATTACGTAGAGGAGATGAAGACCGGCGAAATTGCCCAAGTGCTCGGCCGATCATGGGTCGCCATCAAAACCATGTTGCACCGGTCGAGAAAACGCCTCTTGCCGCATCTCGCGCCGTTTGTCCAGGAGGGCAAGGCTCCCCCCGAGCCGATATTCACTGCAAAGGCAGGTGAAGCATGACCCGTCGCTACACCCAGCTCGATGAGCAGAAACTGGCCGAGGCCCTGAAAAGCGAGGCCTTGCGCCATACCCCAGCCCATTCGGAAATGCTCCACGCCCGGATCGTGCAGCGGATCCGCATGGCGGCGGAGGTCTCCCCTTCGTCCTCACGCCGGGTTCGGAGCGCAGCGACGACCCGGATCTCGCTCGCCTCCTGGTATTGGCTCTCCCTGCCCGTCGCCGCAATGATCATCCTTAGCCTCTGCCTCGGGTCCTTCCAATCAAAAAGCCCCACCCCAAGCAATCCGGCACCGCGCCTCATCGCCCGAGCCACTCGCCCGACCATCCCCGCCGTGGACGAAATCTGCGAACAGGTGGCATCCAAAGCCTATGACCGCCTGGAAGCCCAACTCCAAGAACGTCACCTGGCCTACTTGGACGACGACGCCCGCCGCTTGGCGCATTTCGTGCTCGACTGCACGATGCCACCTCCCCTACAGAAACCATAACGCCCCCGCTTCCTTCACCGCTGTCCATCCGCGGCAACAACGTAGCACGGGCATCTTGCCCGTGCGCGACTGTGGCATGGGTCCACTCGCCCCCGCTCTTTCTGATCTGCGTTCATCCGCGTTCATCCGCGGCCACATTCAATTCATTGCCGACGGCTCAACCGAAGGCATTTGCTTCAAAGTCAAATTGCGCGGGAAGAACCCATATCGGCGGTAAAAAGTCAGGACCCCTTCATTGCCCCAGGCCACGACGACGATCTTGGATTGAGCCCCCTGGCCGTCCAACCATCTCAATGCCCGCCGCATCAGCCGATCGCCGATCCCCTGGCCGCGAAACTGCGGCTGCACGAAGATCGAATCGACCTCGCCCGTCTGCTGGGCATCAATCGTGCTGACGCAGTAGGCGACGGGCATCCCTGTCTCGATCTTGGCCAGATCCACACGCAGCAGCCCCTGCATCGCCTTCTCCACTAGCCCCGCCCGGCGCATATCAAAGGTCATCTGGGCGATCGCCTGCCCAAAGTGCTCGGAAATAGCCTGATGATGCCGATTCAACTGCTGCCACAACGGCGCGATCAAGTCCAGGATCTCCACGCCGCCTTCCTGAAAAACCAACTCATCCTTGGGATCGCTCATAGCAACCTTGCGTATTCTGTAGGGTACGCTTCAGCACACTGCTTCTTCTTGATTCGGTTACGATATCGCAACGCGATAAGATGGAGGCATGACCGCTTCGGGTCAAGACCGCGGGTGCACACGTCAGGTCCGCCCTTCGCCGCCTCATCCTCCTCCATGCTTGCCCTTCGCGGCGCAGTACTCGCTTCTTCTTCCCCTATTCCAGAAATCTCTCGAATGCATACAAGCCCAGGGATTTATCCCTGGGTCCATTCCGCGATTGCTCCGCCCTTACCGATTGTTGAGAAAGGAGTTGTCCTATCGGCTTGCCCCGGTACAATCCCCGCACTATGCACGGGGATCAAAAGCCACCCGAATTCGCCGC
>JBLNDH010000426.1:0-9370 GCA_050261455.1 Bacillota bacterium | reverse complement strand
GCGATGAGCCGCTCTGCCGCGATACGCGTCAGCAGAATGTGCTCCTTGCTGCTCCAGCCGTACGCGTTCGACGCCACCATCACCCACAACAGCCCAAAGGCAATCCATCGCATAGCCTGGTTTCCTCGTTGCTGGACGATAGTGCGTCGCTCCGCTGAAGGAAAGGATTCGTCGCATCGTCGCTGTCCTGCCCGCACGCGGTTCGGATCATCGGTATAGTCATGCGGTCCGCCGTTTGCATCCCCTTCTGACGCGGTCGGTCTGCGCGTGTCCACTATCCCTACCCGAAAGCAGGTTGCATGGCGCAAGTGGAAGATCGAGAGGGGCGATACTCATCGGTTCTGCTCATGGCTGCGATCGCTATTGTCGTGGCCGCTCTCTATTTCGCCAAGAGCGTTCTAGTTCCATTAGCACTGGCGGCTCTCCTCAGTTTCCTCCTGGCACCGCTCGTCAAACGACTCCAGCGCCTGGGTCTGCATCGCGTCCTGGCGGCCCTTCTCGCGACGAGCATCTCATTTGTCATCATCGGCGCGATCGGCTGGATTGTCTGGAGTCAACTGATCGATCTGGCAAGCAAGATGCCGCAGTATCAGGACAATATCCATGCCAAGATCGATTCCCTTGGGAAAACCGCGGGCGGCATGTTGAGCAAGGCGACGGGGATCTTCAGCCAAATCAGCCACGACCTGAGCCTCGCCACCCAACCGTCTGCCCGGCCGGCTACGCCCGCCAGCGTCCCCCTCGAGGCGTCCTCTACAGCCCAGCCCGTTCGCGTCGAGCTCGTCGAGCATCCACCTACGCCTGCTCGCCTCATGCTTGAAGCGATCGGCCCGATCCTCGTTCCGCTGGGCAACGCTGGCCTGGTCATTGTCTTTGTCATTTTCTTCCTGATTCAACAGGAAGACCTTCGTGACCGCGTCATTCGCCTGGTCAGTCATGGCCAGCTTAATCTCACCACACAGGCTCTGGACGATGCCGCCCGCCGTGTGAGTCGTTATTTGTTGATGCAACTCGTTGTGAACGTGACCTACGGCATCCCGATTGGGGTCGGCCTGCTGTTCATCGGCGTTCCCAATGCGGTTCTGTGGGGGCTCCTGGCTACCGTCCTTCGCTTTGTACCCTACATCGGTCCCTGGCTCGCTGCCGCCGGCCCTATTCTTTTGTCGTTCGCGGTCTCGCAGACGTGGACGATGCTCATTCTCACGATCGGCCTCTACATTGTCGTCGAGCTCATCAGCAACAACGTCGTTGAACCTTGGCTCTATGGCTCAAGCACGGGTATGTCCACGGTTGCAGTGCTGGTTGCCGCGGTCTTCTGGACTTGGCTCTGGGGCATCCCGGGCCTGCTGCTGGCCACCCCCATGACCGTCCTCCTGGCCGTCATGGGCAAGTATGTTCCTCAACTGCATTTCCTCAACATCCTTCTGGGTGACGAGCCAGTCTTGGAGCCCAAGACCCGTGTTTACCAGCGTCTGCTGGCTTGGGATTCCGAAGAGGCCGGCGAACTTGTCGATGAATTCCTCGGCGAAAGGCCTCTCCTCGAACTCTACGATCATGTCCTGATCCCCGCTTTGAGCATGGCGGAGGAGGATTTCCATCGCGGCGCATTGGATGAACGTCGCTTGGCCTTCGTCCATCAAAGCATCAAGGACATCGTCGAAGATCTGGCCGACCGCCGAAATCTGCCCAACCCCGGCGCCAGTCAGGTGTCGGCCGTCAATCAGGAAACCTCCGGTAAACGGGAGGATCAGGAATCGACCCGCCTGTGCGTGCTGTGTCTGCCTGCCCGTGATCAGGCCGACGAAATCGTTGCTGCGATGCTCTCCCAGATCCTGCAGACCAATGGTTGCCAATCGCGATACATTGCTCAGCCCGCCCTGGCCAGCGAAATGGTGGAAACCGCTGCCCAACGTCAAGCCAGCATCGTCTGCATCTCCGCCATGCCCCCGGCCGCTGCCGCCCATGTCCGCTATCTCTGCAAACGCCTCCAGGCTCGATTGGAAGCGGCGACCTTCGTCATCGGTCTCTGGAACGCCACCGGCGATATCCGAAAAATCAGGGAACGCTTCCATTGTGGCCCCACCAATCAGGTGGTCCGAACCCTTGCCGAAGCGGTGGAGCAGATTTCGCCTTTGTTTCAGACACTCGCCGCCAAGGCCAACTCCAAATCCCCCACGCCCACCCCTGTGTAAAGCGGATGGCACCCCAATGTCGCGATCGGCCGGGGAGGCCGAGCCTCGCTCTCGCCAGCTCGCTACACGGAGTCGCGATTCGCTGTAGCCCTCAACAAAAAGAAACGCACGGGCGAGTCACCCGTGCGTTTTCGCATTTCAATCGGTATTGAGAAGAACATCCGACAAAGGGCCAAGGACAAATCTCATGCCTTCATCGCTTCCACGCCGCCCATGATCTCCGACAGCTCCGTCGTGATCTGGCTCTGGCGGGCGCGGTTGTAACGCATGGTCAACGCCTTGACCATCTTGTCGGCGTTGTCCGTCGCGCTCTTCATCGCCACCATGCGTGCCACATTCTCGCTGGTCGTGGCATCCAGGAAACACTGGAATAGCGCCGTCTTGACCGTCAGCGGCAGCAGTTCATCCAGCAATTCCTTCGCCGACGGCGAGAAGTCGTAGGCCACCTCTGCGCGCAGGTGATGGGGCTCGACACGCACGTCGTCACCATTGTGCCGCGTGTTGGCAATTCCAGCCTTCGACTGCGCTTGCCCCTCGGCAACCTGCAGCTCCAGGTGATGGTTCATTTCCTTTACACCCGCCAACGGCAGCAGGGGCAGCACGTCCGCCTTCTGCGTGCTGGTGCTGATGAAATTCATGTACGCCACGTACACTGCATCGAGCTGCTTGCTCGTAAACTGCTCCATGAAGTGATTAGCGATGGGCTCCACGTCGGCAAACCGCGGCTGATCCGCAAACTGATCATATCGCTGAACGATCGGCCGCCTCTGGAAGTTGAAGTACGAGACGCCTTTCTTCCCCGACACGTAAAGGTCGATCGTCTTGCCCGCCGCTTCCTGTCCCTGGATGAACTTCGTGGCGGTCCGCAAGACATTGCCGTTATAGGCGCCCGCCAGCCCACGATTGCTGGTGATTACGACCAATGCGATGCGGTTGCTCGAATCCTCTGCCGAGGGGCGCCGCAGCAGCGCATGCTCCACATTGCCCACGCTGCTCGCCAGCTCATGGACCAACTCGCTGACCTTCAGCGTGTACGGCTTCGTACCGACAGCCCGCTTCAGAGATTTCTGGAACTTGGCCGTTGCGATCATCTGCATCGTCTTGGTGATCTTGCGAATGTTTCGAACGGCTTTCCGGCGTTTCAGAATTGCTCGTGCCTTGGCCATAGACCTTGAATCCTAGCGTGAAAACCTCGTTCTCGCCAGTCCGGCGCTGGATATTGAATACCGCCACCAGGCCCGTATATCCGTTCATTCAAACTCGACGCGCAGGCTGATCATGCCATTGCCCGGCACGCCAATGCGATCGCCGGCCTGCTCGCCGCGTCTCTCGCTGGTGTCGCTATAGAAGATCGCCCGGGGCTGACGCTCGCCCCAATTCAGCGTCACGGTTCGGCTCTCTCCCGAAGCTCCAAAGAGTCGCACGATCCAGGCCTTGCCATCGTCGCTCGGCTTCAGCGAGCTCACCAGCACATCGGCCGGCTGGATCATGAGCAGCGGCTTGGCTGGGGCATTCCCAGCGTCTGTGCGAACCGCCAGCAGCGGCTGGCTGAAACCCGTGGCAAAACGCGACGCTTCCGCCGGGTCCGGGCGGCCATGCGGACGCAAGATGAACCGGAACGTGGTGGGGCCCTCCTGGTACGCTCGGTAATTGGTACCCCAATGGTTGTTCATCGCCCAGCAGTAGAGCTTCTGCGTGGCGTCCACCTTCTTCCGCCAGACATCCGGGTTGGTCTGGGAATTCAGCAGATTCGCGGTAATGCCGCCCACCTGCACCAGCGGCGCATCGAGCGTCACCCACGTAATGCCCCGATCCTTGTTGGACACATCGGCCCAGCGACCCACGGTAAACCAGTTCTTGCAGGCGCTGGGCATCTGATCCTCTTCCGGACGCATCATCCCCAGCGGAATATCCAAGACCATCTGCCCCCCAGGAACGTTGAATGGGAAGGCAAAGTTCACGCTCTCCTTACCCTCCTTGGCCATGTAGCTCTTGACCTGCAGCCGAGCCTTGTCTACCCGGTTGATCAGCTCAACGTGGTCCATGCCAGCCACGACGCGCAGCTCGCGAACGAGTTTCTTGCAGCCGGGCGCATCGGATTCGACAATCAGCGATGCCACCAGGGGCCCTTTCTCGCCTACTGACACTTTGACCGGGCCATTGCGCTTGAGCCCCTTCAGATCGTCGCCGGGCAGATAAAGATAGTCGTTGAGCGCCTCCCCGCTGCTCGTGTCCGCGAAATTGCCGTCAAATCCCTTGGCCGTCAGTTCGACAATGCCGCCGGTCTTCTCATCCACACGCACGCGAACGATGCCATTCTCAAGCAAAGTGCCCGTGGCGGTTGCCGCGGCTTCAGCATGCGCCAAGCCCGCCGAAACCGAAAACCGCCGGGCTGAGAATGGCGCCACATCCTTGGCCAGGAACACCATCTCGCCCGATGAAAGCCGTTGCGACGGAACCGGCTTGCCCTGCGCATCAGTCACCCGATCCCCGGCCGCCGAGAGCTCTCGCGACAGAACCACCAGTTCCGTCCGTGGCCAGGAAAGCGTGTTGAACACATTCACATCGGATGAGGTTCTCGAACCGGCACGATCCACACGGAGGGCCTTGGCGAGCAGCGATCTCGACTGCCGATCGGCCTGATCTGCGTACGACTTCTTGATCTCCCACTGCTCCTGGGTCTCCCGTCGCTCCGGCTGCGTAACACTGCACCAGGCACCCCATGTGTGCTCGGAATAGAGCAGGACATTGTTCCATGCATCCTCGAACAACCCCGCGGGATACGCCTTCGGATTCAACATGGCAAAGAGTGTCTCGGCCTGCGCCAGCCGATCGGAGCTCTGACGATTCATCGCCGTTTCCAAGGCAGACGAGCCCGCGCCATCCTCCCAATACGGTGTCCAGTCGCCTCGCACAACCGGCAGCTTGTCTCCGTACTTCTGCTCAAGAGCGCGAAACGCCTCGCTCGTTCCGGAAATGATGAATCGCGGCGACGCGTACTTCGCGTTCCAATCCTTCACGAACTCGCAGATGGACGGATCGGGCACCGCATTGTCTCCATGCCCGCTCCAGCGGACGTGGGCAATGTCATACGGATAGCCCCGCTTCTCCAGCCCGTCGCACAGATCCTCCACCAGTTGCCGTGACATCTCCCCATAGCGATGCGACATCGCATATCCCCAGAACGGAATCCATACCAGTACCTTGGACTTTCCGTCCGGCCCAACCCAGTAAAACGGCTTGTTTTCCCATTCACGCAGGATCGTTCCGATGCGGTCGAAATAGTTCGGCGCCGTCGAGAAGTACTTGATGCCGGCATGCGCCATGGCCGGTACCGTGCCCCACGTGTACCCCGGCACATCCGAAATCATGGCCGAGTCCACGACCGCCCCGGTCTGCTCGGAAAGCCTCGTGGCATAGCGGAACAGCCGGATCAGCTCCTCCGGCCTGCACAATCCCGTCAGTTCGTTCAGATACATCCCGTTCAGGACGACTTGCCCCTTCTTCACGGCATCCAGGAAGTCGGCACGTTGTTTCTCGTTCAGCCGCCGCATGTACAGATCCGCCGCCCACGGCACCTCCACATTCCACACGAACCGTGCGCCTTCCGGATACCCGGCCGTACGCTGTGCGTGGGCAATCCCGTCAACCAGGTTCTGTACCTGCTTCTTCTCGATCGCGGTCTGGATCTCCGTGAAACCAATATCCGTATGTGAGTGCGGCAGGATGTAAACGGTCAGTGGACGCACCGGCTTTCTCTTCAACTGCGATTCCGCCACCGCCTTTCCCCCAACCTCCAGCACCACGGGTACGGCCTTCTCCGCCTGCACCGCCGCCACGTTGAACTCCACCGTATTCGCTCCCGCCTTGAGCTGTATCGACCGCGGCTCTTCGCCTTCCATCCTCAATACCGCATCGGTCGGTTCCGCGTAGGCATGGTGAACGGTGATCCGGGTCGACTGCACGCCCAACACCCCATCCTTCCGCAATAGCGGCGATATCCGCGTCTCAATGCGGTCACGCGTGCAGCTGGTCTCCGGATCTCCCGCGGCGAAGAACGCGATCTCGGCGCCGCCAACGGCCCGCAGGTCCGCCTGCCCCAGCTTCGTCACATGCCACCGCACTCGCTGTGCAGAAATGGGCGTAGATAGGGTGAGAAAGGTTTCGCCCCCGCGCTTGTTCACATGCGTAACAGGCACTGTCCCCATCACGCGTCCTTCGCCGTCCAAAAAGACAAGCTCCGACGCCGCTACAGTCGCTGGGTCATTGCGGTCCACATGCCGGAATGCGCCAACGCACACCGTCTGTGCAAACTGCATCTCAACGACGGTGTCCGTTCCTTTGCCGTCGGACGCGTATTCCGACTGCGGGCGGCCATCGAGCAGATTGGCAATCAAATACCCGTCGCCCGGATACGACTGCGAATGGCTTACCACACGCGGCGCAGGCAACGGTGTCAGCGGCGTGAATGCTCCGTACGCCGCGCCCGCAGCCACGATGCACAATGCGAAGATCCCAACGACGCCCAATCTAAGCATCCGCCACCAGTCCGGGGGCATCACGATCTCTCGCCGAGTACTGCCCGTGTGAAGCGGTGCGCCGTTCGTGAAGCCGTTCATGATAGGTCTCTCCTTCTCAGATCATCGTGGCCTTGACCCTCGCTACAGTGCGGCGATCCCCAGGGTATTCCGTCCCCCAGCTTCGCTGCGATCGCACACTGTCATGCCAAGGGCCCTGCGTACGCCCATTATTGGGAAATGTTCTCCAAACGAAAGCCCTTAGGAGCTGTTTCAGAACCGCTTCTCGGGTGCCACTGGTGGCTTGCCCGCCAGTGTTCCGTTTCGGGAAACCCGCACTGGCAGCAAGCTGCCAGTGGCACCCAGAAAGCTAGCTCTCGGTTCTGAAACCGCTTCTTAGCCCATGAACCCGCATTGGACCGACAATCCTGTCTCCTCCTCAGAGCCCCCGATGCACATTCGCGGCCTTCTACACCCTCGAAACCCCACTGGGTGTCCAAACCCAGGGACTCATCCCTGGGCCTCGCTTTCAACGGGTTCGGCAACGCCAGGGAAGGTGCTGCGTATTTCCCTACAACGAATCAATTTGAGAGGTCGGTCCGGCGGGTTCTGCCGGCCATGAAAGCCAAGCGAAACAGAGGACGATCCCATGCGATTCAACACGGGTGCAATGATTCTGGCAGCGGCTCTTACCGTGATGCAACTCTCCTACGCCGCCGAACCGCGCGCCGCCCGCTCGGTCCACCTTGGCTATCCCGCGCCCGAAGCCACGGCCTTCTACACCGAAATGAAGGTCGAACAGTCGGTCCCCGGCAGCTACTTCATGGCCTGCGGGTTCGCCCACGGGTATTTCGGCATCCAGGAACTGGGCCAAGATCGCAAGGTCGTCATCTTCTCCGTTTGGGATCCGACTCAAGGCGATAACCCCAGTGCCGTGCCCAACGAGCAGCGCGTCGAGGTGCTGTACAAAGCCGATGACGTCGATGCCCGTCGCTTCGGCGGTGAGGGCACCGGTGGCCAGAGCTTCTACCAATACCCTTGGAAGGTTGGCCAAACCTACCGCTTCCTGGTCAAGACCACCGTGACTGCCAAGAAGACCGCCTTCGCCGCCTATTTCTTCCTTCCCGAAAGCAACACCTGGAAGCACCTGGTGACCTTCCGCACCGCCACCGGCGGGGCAAATCTCAAGGGGCTCTACTCCTTCATCGAAGACTTCCGCCGCGATGGCAAGAGTGCCCAGGAGATGCGGCGTGCCATATTCGGCAATGGCTGGGTTCTGGATCTCAATGGGCAATGGCACGAACTGATCCAAGCTCGCTTTACCGCATCGGGCGCCACGTGGGAGGCCAAGGACACGATCGACGCCGGGCTGGCCAACGACCGCTTCTATCTCCAGACGGGTGGCGATACCCAGACGCACACCCCCTTGAAATCCACGATCAACCGCCCCAAAAAGCCCGCCACCCCTCCGGAGTTGCCGAAAGAGTAAGCAACACCGGTTGCCTTTATTGTCCCGCTACATTTTCCTGCCGATGTGGAAATCCCCTCGGCACCGCCTCTTTACTCGCCCCGTTTATTGCGAGTCCGAAAATCAATGTCCTATTGCCCGAGGATCGATTCCTGGCTCCCGAGCTCACGAAGGCTCGAAGCCGCGAAGGCAACGCGAAGAAGACCAGCTATTGATCCTCAGAAAAGTAATGCACGTTTTTTCGCTTTGGTGCTAGGGTAAGGCATGAGACCCGCAGGTTCGCCCGAAGCGCTGGCGGTTCGTCGTCGCCTGGCGGTCAGCATGTTGCTCAAAGGCCACGAGGTGGCGGCAGTGGCCGAGGCGGTGGAGGTTGATGCCTCGTCAGTTCGCCGATGGCGCTCGTGCTACGAGCGTAGAGGGGAGTCGGGGCTGGCCGCGGTTGCGGTGGCGGGCCGGCCTCCCAAGCTCACCGCGGGTCAGCGGGAGCAGGTTCTCTCGTGGGTGCGCGAGGGCAAGGCCACCGATTTTGGTTTCGATACGCCTCGCTGGACCGCTCCGCGGGTGGCGGCGGTACTCCAACGCCGCTTCGGCGTGAGCCTCCACCCCCATTACCTCAACGACTGGCTCGGCCGTCAAGGCATCAGTCCGCAACTGCCGCAGCGTCTGCCCCGTGAGCGGGACCCGAAGGAAATCGATCGTTGGCTGCGGAAGGACTGGCCGCGGATCAAAAGGGGGCTCGTCGGACGGGCGCAACCCTCGTCTTCACCGATGAAAGCGGGTTTCTAAGGGCCCCGCTGCTGCGCACCACGCTGGCCGTCCGGGGGAGGACACCCGCCTTCGAGCAGCGGGCCAGTCAGCGGGACAAGGTGAGTGTGGCGGCGGCGCTCTGGAAGACGCCGGAACGGGGGCTGGTGCGTCTGGAGGCGCGGACTTACCCCGACCAGCACGTCAACAACGAGCGTTACGCCCTGTTCCTGGAAGATCTGCTGAATGAAAGGCTGCGGGAGGTGCCGACGGTGGTGCTGCAGGACCGGGGCAATATGCATAAGGGAGAGCCGCTGGAGGCGCTGCTCGATGATGTGCCTTGGCTGCTGGGTTTTGAGCCGTTGCCACCCTACGCCCCGGAACTCAACCCCCTCGAAGAGTTGTGGGACTATCTGAAGTACGACGAGTTGCCCAACTTCGCCCCGCTC
>JBLNDH010000425.1:0-16920 GCA_050261455.1 Bacillota bacterium | reverse complement strand
GCAAGGCCTCTTATCTTCGTGGCTCCGTGTTTCTGTTTGTAGGGGCTATTATGCGCTCAGCCAACGATTACGTTTCCAAGCGGGCTCTTGCGGTTGATGCCAGCGGCATTCGCAAGGTCTTTGACTTGGCGGCCAAGATGAAGGACCCGATCAACTTCTCGATCGGGCAGCCGGATTTTGATGTTCCCGAGCCGGCCAAGATCGCGGCGATTGAAGCGATCAGGATCGGCAATAACCGTTACACGCAAACGCAGGGCATCGCACCCCTGCGCGAGCGGATACGGGCTGATCTGTCCAGGGAGATCGGCCGGGACGTCGGCGAGGTGCTGATCACCTCTGGCATTTCGGGCGGGTTGTTCCTGCTGGTGCTGGCAACGATCGATCCGGGCGACGAGGCGATCCTCCTGGACCCCTACTTCGTGATGTACAAGCACCTGATGACGATGGCCGGGGGCAAGGCGGTCAGCGTCGACACCTATCCCGACTTCCGCTTCCATGCCGATCGGGTGGAAAAGGCTATCACGCCACGCACGAAGCTGCTGATACTCAATTCGCCGTGCAATCCTTCGGGCATGGTGATGAGCGAAAGCGAAGTGCGGGCGGCGGTGGAACTGGCCCGCAAGCATAACCTGTTGCTGGTTTCGGACGAGATTTACGAGCCGTTCCTTTACGATGGCGGGACGCTATTCAGCCCGGCCATGCTGTATGAGAAGACGGTCATCCTGCGAGGCTTTTCCAAGTCGCACGCGATGACCGGGTGGCGGTTGGGATATGCGGCCGGCCCTGAGTCCGTCATCAGCCAGATGACGAAGCTGCAGCAGTACACGTTTGTGTGCGCCCCGTCTCCCCTGCAGTACGCGGCCCTGAAGGCGATGGATCTGCCCGTAACCGCGACGCGTGATGCGTATCGGCGAAAGCGGGATCTGGTCTTCAAGGGGCTGTCGAAGAAGTTCGAGGTAAACTGCCCCAGCGGCGCATTCTATATCTTCCCCAAGGTCCCCCAAGGCATAACCGCAAGCGAGTTCTGCACCAAGGCGATCCAGAACAACGTGCTGGTCATTCCGGGCAACGTCTTCAGCGAACGGGATACGAATTTCCGGATCAGCTATGCGACGTCTGACGAGAAGATCGTCAAAGGGTGCGAAATCCTCTGTTCGCTGGTGTAAGGCAAACCAGTGAGAATTCGCAGGATCGGGCCTGCGATCCAGATGGAATAAAAGAAAGCCCACAGGTTCATCACCTGTGGGCTTTTTGGTTTTCACTGGCCAATCCTCCCGTCGCAACCGCGAGGGGAAGGATCGGGGTCAATCCAGATCATCGGGGATGTGATCCAGATCGCGATAGGTCCGCGGCCGAGTGATCGGGGGAGGCATGATGGGTTCATCACGCATCAAGTGCCGATCGGTCGAGCCGGTGCGGACAACCAGCGTCGGAGCTTTGGTCGGAGCGGCTTTCGGCGACGCGCTCGGTTGCGCGGGAGCCGCTGCGGGAGCAGCCGGGCTTTGGGGTTGGCTGGTGGTAGCGCCGGCTGCAGGAGTCTCCGTCGCAGCAGCCGCAGCAGCAGCCTTGGAGCGGGAACGCCCGGTGCGTGAGCGGGTGGTTCCTCGCGTTGAACGCCGCCGCGGGGATTCAGGCTGTTCCGATGCCGGTGCAGCGGGAGCCGCTTCGACGGGAGCCGCTTGCGGCGCCGCAGTCGCAGCCGGAGCGGACAATTCCGCCTTCGGAGCCGACTCGGCCTTGGCCTTGTCACTGGCGGCCGTGGCGACCTTGGCCTGGGTCGCAGCCTCGGCGGACTTTCGCCCGGGACGGGTACGCGAGCCGCGAGTGCGGCGTGAACGGCCGCGGGCCGATTCCTGCGGCTCCTCGGCCGCTGTCGGCTGGGTCGCAGGAGTCGCAACTTCGGCAGCCGGCGCAACCGAGGCAACCGGTGCGGGCGATGCAGCCGGCGCAGGCGGTGCCTGCTTGACCGGTACCACGGCTTTGGCGGCGGCTTCAACCACCTCTTCCCGTTCCGTATCCTCCTCCATCGGTTCCGGAGCCGGCGAGAGCAATTCCGCCGCCGGAGCGGATATCGCGGGCCTTGTCACCGGTGCGGGAGGCAGCGTCTCCGCGGGCGTGGTGGCTTTCCGCTGCTGCTCTTCCTCACGCTCCTCGACCACATCCTCGACGCGTTCGATCTCGAACTGCTCCTCCATCTCTTCGCGAGCGGGACGGCGTTCGAAGCGGTCGCGGCGATCGCGTTGGCCCTGCGGGCCAGGCTGACCGCGTTGTCCTTGCTGGTCTCGCCGACCCTGCTGGTCTCGGCGGCCCTGCTGGCCGTACTGATCGTGTCTTCCACCATGGCGATCGTCCCGGCTGGGCTGGGAACCCTGCTGGCGTTGTCCATTATGAGGCACAAGGGCCGGCACCTGGGGCACCATGCCCAGTTCCTCAAGGAAGACCAGGCCATCGCGCGAGTCGTACAGCGTCAGGCTCATCTGGTCCATGCCAAGCGTCGAATCGGTGCGGATGAGGATTCGCTTGCCCGCCTGTGCTTCCAGGGAGGCCAGGGCCGCCCGTTTCTTGTTCTGAAGGTAGAAATCGACTTCGGCCGCCACCGACAGCTCAATGCGGGCTACCCGCTGATCGTTGCTCGCAATGGCCAATCGGCGCATCACGTCCAACGACATGCTCTCGGGGGTTTTGACCAGGCCAGCACCCTTGCACTTGGGGCAATCGCAGTAGATGGACCGTTTGAGAGACGGACGCATTCGCTGCCGGGTCATTTCGATGATCCCGAACTGGCTCATGCGCAGCATTTTCGTCTTGGCGCGATCCTCGCGGAGATTGTCATGGAGACGCTTCTCCAGTTCACGGCGATGCCGTTCATACCGCAGGTCGATGAAGTCGCAGATGATCACGCCACCCAGGTCGCGCAATCGCAACTGGCGGGGAATTTCGTCGGCGGCTTCCAGATCGGTCTTGAAGGCGGTCATCTCCGCATCGTTTTGCTCGCGGAACTTGCCGCTGTTGACGTCGATGGCAACGACGGCTTCGGTGGCATCGATGATCAGGGAACCGCCGCTGGGCAGCGCAACGGTTCGGCTGTACATCCGCTCAATTTCTTTCTCGATGCCGTACTTGTGGAACAGCGGGATGGGCTCTTCGTACAGATCCACCTTATTGCGGGTGCGAGGCAAGGCGATCTTGATGAACTCCTTGACTCGCCGGGCGACTTCCTTGTTATCGACGATGATATGTTCGATATCGCTCGTGAAGACATCGCGGACGGTGCGGGTGACCAGATCGCCTTCCGTGTACAGTTCCATGGGGCCTGGACCGGAGGCGATCTTCTTCTGGATGTTCTGCCACAGCCGCGTGAGGTACTGCAGATCGCGTTGGATCTCGACCTTGGACTTGCCGACACCCGCCGTGCGAATGATGAAGCCGGCGCTCTTGGGAGGCTTGAGGCCATCGAGGATCTGACGCAGGCGGCGCCGTTCCTCTTCGTCTTCGATCTTGCGTGAGACGCCCAGCTTGCTCATGCCCGGCATCATGACCAGGATCCGGCCTGGGATGGAGACATAAGTGCTGAGGGTCGGCCCCTTGGTGCCGATGCCTTCCTTGATGATCTGGACAATGATTTCGTCGCCCCGATGCAGGCAACGCTGAATAGGCGGGCGATCGCGGCGGGCCATCTTGCGTCCGACGGACTCCATGACATCTTCGCCGCGGCCACCAAAGTAGGTGGGCATCAGGTCGGAGATGTGCAGGAAACCGTTGCGCCCCAGGCCGAAATCAACGAACGCCGCCTGAATAGACGGCTCGACGTTGGTGACGCGGCCCTTGTAGATGTTCCCGACGTGGGATGTGGCACTGGTGCGTTCCACGTAGAGCTCTTCGAGACGTCGGTCCTGCACCATCGCGATTCGGCATTCCTCCCCTTCCGACACGTTAATAAGCATTTCCTTTGGCATGATACCTTGCATGGTTCCGGATGCCGCGTACTGAGTGCTGCTGAGCCATCAAGGCGAGCAGCATTCAGAAGGCGGCACGCGTCAGAACACTTCTGGAATGATCTTTCTGGTTTCTTCGCGCAGAAAGTGTAGTACTTGTCGCTCACTATCGAAGCTCATGACTCGGCGCGCCACTTGGCGGGCATGGTCGAGCGTCGTGGAGCGAATAATCTTCTTCACTTCTCCAATATCGGGGCTATTCATGCTGAAAATCGTCAGCCCCAGCCCCAGGAGTAACAGAGTATACAACGGTTCACCGGCCATTTCACCGCAGACACTCACACTGATCGAGTTGCGGTGTCCGGCGCGAATCACATCGCGCAAGAGGGTGAGCACGGCCGGGTGAGCCGGACAAAACAGCCCGGCAACTTTTTCATTGGTGCGATCCACGGCCAGCGTGTACTGGATGAGGTCATTGGTTCCGATGGAGAAGAAGTTGACCTCGCGGGAGAACTGGTTGGCCATCAGGGCCGCGGAGGGCACTTCGATCATCATCCCGATGGGGATATCCCGACGGAAGGTCTGGCCCTCATCTTCCAGCTCTTCCATGACATCGTTCAGGATCATCTTCGCCTGGCGAAGCTCCATGAGCGTGCTGATCATGGGGAACATGATGCGCACGTCTCCAAGGACGCTGGCCCGCATGATGGCACGCAACTGCCGCTTGAACATAGGAATGTCATGCAGGCACATGCGGATGGAGCGGTCGCCGAGGAACGGGTTGCGCTCCGGCGAGGAGGTCCGGGACTGCGTGTACTTGTCGGCGCCCAAGTCGAGGGTACGGATGACGAGCGGGCGGCCGCCTAGACGTCGCAGGGCATCGGCATAGGCGTTGTAGTGATCCTCCTCCGTGGGTTCGGTGGCGGAAGCCAGATAAAGGAACTCAGTACGGTAGAGTCCAATACCGGCGGCGCCGCGAGCGATGGCATCGTTGACTTCTTCCGGGAACTCGATGTTCGCCTGGAGGCTGACCATGTGGCCATCACGCGTCACGGCCGGCAGGGTCTGCAGTTCTTTCAGCTCCCGTTCCAGCACCTCACGTCGGCGTTCGTACTCGCGATGCTCGGCAAGCTGCTCCTCGTCCGGATTGATGATGACGACACCGCGGTTGCCATCGATGATGATGATGTCGCCGCTGCTGACCTCGCCGGTGATGTTCCCCAGCCCGACGACGGCGGGGATCCCCAGGGCACGTGCGACGATCGCGGTGTGACTCGTGCGGCCACCAACGTCCGTCGCAAAACCTCTCACATGAGTACGGTCGAGAGCGGCAGTCTGGGACGGCAGCAGGTCATGGGCCACCACGACGACATTGCTTTGAAGCTGGGAGAGGCTCTCCTGCTTCATGCCGATGACGTTGTGGAGAATGCGGCGTTCGATGTCATAGATGTCCTTCACGCGATCGGACAGATAGCGATCGGACATCGATTGGAAGCTGCTGGCGTATCGTCGCATGACGGCCGACACCGCATACTCGGCCGTCACCCGCTGGGTACGAATGGTGGAAATAACCGGCTCGATCAGGGTGCGATCCTTGAGGATGCCGATATGGAAGTCGAAGATCCCGCCAATTTCCTTGCCGTACTTCTCGGAAACAGCGGAGCGGAGTTCGTGAAGCTCGGCCAGGCTTTTATCGATGGCATCGCGAAGACGCTGGATCTCCAGGGCAACCTGCTGCTCTTCGACGCGGCGTCTGGGGATAGCCAGATCCTCAGCGTCCAGCACGAGAGCCGTGCTGATCACCACCCCAGGGGAGACGGGAATACCCTTCTTGATTTCCATTCTATCGTAATCGCCGTGATTCGGGATCCAGCTCCTTCGACAGGCAAGGCCCATCATCACCTCTGCGGGTCGGCCAGGAACTGCGTCCAGAACCCAAATTGCCGTTCACTCTTCCCCGAACTTGCCTTCGACCAAGGCTGCCAGCTGCTCGACCGCCTGTTGCGCGTCCTCGCCGTCAGCAGTAATGCGAAGCGGGGTACCCTCAACCGCGGCGAGGATAATCATCTGCATGACGCTCTTGCCATCCGCCTGGGCCGGTTCGGGGCCCTGGGCCTCTACATTGATCCGGGCCTGGAACTGGTTGGCCAGATCAACGAACTGCATTGCCGGCCGGGCGTGCAGACCAAGCTTATTGCAAATTACAACATCTTTCGAAGCCGTAGGCATGTTGCTCCGCTCGCATCGAGCATCCATCAACCGAGCACCTGTCACTTGCCTTGATCGGCCTCGTCCAGCAGGTCAACAATTGCTTCCCGCGTCGTGCTCTGCCGCAGGAACTTGCGGAACGTATCCTTTTGCAGACTGCTGAAAATGATGTTCATCGCCTGCAGGTGCTGCTGGGGCTGGTTTTCCGGAGACAACAACAACACCACACTGTAGACCGGCTGATGATCCAACGCCGCAAAATCGATTCCATGGACGCTGCGGCCCAGGGTTCCCACCATGGTTTTGACCATCGGGTGCTTAACGTGCGGAACGGCAACGCCTTTGCCGAAGCCCGTGGACCCATTTTTCTCGCGTTTGATCAGCGCCGCCACGATTTCTTCCACGGCGGTCTTCGGCAGGGCACCGGCATCGGCCAGCGCAGTCACCAGTTCGGCCAGGGCACCGTCCCGGCCGGTCGCTTTCAACTCCGGTTGGACTGCTCCCTTGACGATGAAATCACTGAACTTCATTGATTCATACACTCCTCGCGACATCGGTCAGACGCTTCAACAACAGCGTATCACCGAGCGCCACAACCCCGACATCCATCCATGGCGTCTGCGGCAAAGCCCATCAACCCCGCAGACGCTTGTCTTCCCCGATACTATGCTTACGGTTGCGGAACTTATCCTTATGTTCGCTCAGCTGGCGTTCCAGCTTCTCCAGACACCCATCGACACAGGCATAGGCGTCGCCTTGGTCGTGATGGGCCATGAACATATTCTTATGTTCGGCATTTACAATCATCTCTACGCGGGTTCCGTCCTTTCCCGCATCGAATACCACCTCAATCTCCTGAATTCGGTCGTAGTACTTGAGCAGCTTGGGAGCCTTCTGCTCCGCATAGCTCTTCAGTGCTGGCGCTACCTCCATGTGACGTGAAGACACGGTCACAATCACGGCATCGCTCCTTCCGTATCAAGAGTTATCGTGCCCAACGCAATCATTGTACAGGAAAAGTGGAAAAACAACCGCCTCTGGCAGCCCAGTCGGGCTTGATTGTCTTCCCGGGTCGCCGAGTGCCGATCGCCATTCCGATCCGTCGGCCAACCTATTACTTATTAGACGACGCATAGCTCACACCTGTTCATGCCGACGGAGGCAAAGGGTACGGTTGCTCCTCTTTGCGAATGCGGGCGAACCAACCCTCGGAAGAGTTCGCAGGCTGCTGCCCCGGGGTAATCACGCCACCGGTCAGCAACAGTCGCATGGCTTCTTCCACGGTCAGGGGCAGTTCCACCACGCTCTCCCGTGGCACTACCACTACATAACCGCTAAAGGCCGTCGGCGACGACGGGATAAACACCGTCAACATCTCGCTACCGACCGTATCGGACAAGGGGCGAATTCCGGGTCCCGTAACCAGACCAATGGACCATATCCCACTGGCATGAGGCTGCACGGCCACCACGCGGCTGGCATGCCAATGGCCCTTGCGGTCGGCAAGGACAAAGTCGGTCACCTGCTTGACGGCGGGATAGATCGCGCGAATCACCGGGGCTCGCATCAACCCCATTTCCACCAGCCGCCAAGCCGTCCGACCAATAAAATTACCCACAAACAGCCCAACAATATAGACCAGCAGGATCGCCAGGCCTACCCCGATCAGTTCCACCAGCCAGGGAGGCAGGTGGTGATCCCAAAACCATTTCACCCATCCCAAAGGTCTATCGGGCGTTACGCTCAACTGCTTGATGATCCAGATAATGTGCTGGCCAAGGTAGTCCCAGAGAATCTCCCAAATCTTTACCAGCAGGAGAATCGTGATGAGCGTGGGCAACAAAGCCGCCAGACCGCGGACGAAGAATCGCCGGAAATCGTCATAGAAAGTTACCCTGACGCGGGCCGGGGGCGGGTTTTGTCCAGTATCAGTCACAGCACCATCGGGACGCAAAACAGGATGTTGCCCACTTCGGGAAATTCGCGATCAAAGCGGAAGGCCAATATCGGCAGTCAACCCGCTGGGCCTGGCGGGCATCTGCCACACAATTGCGCTCTTTTGGGCCCTCTGCTGACATCTTTGATACCCGCCCAGCGGATAAAGATCAACCTCGGTCGTGACAGGCGGACTCTACCTTTGCTCGCTACCCTGCCCCCCTTCCGAGCCAACAGCCGGCTGTGTCGCAGCCGGTTGATTCAGTAAATCGAGCCCCGCTGTCGCAAAACTCTTGACCCACGGCTCGGTTTCCTTCTCCCGGAATGGCGTCATCAATTCCTTTCGTTGTTGCAGCGGTAAAGAATCCTTCGCAGGAGACGACGAGACGAACACCAACCCCAGCAGGCGTACTTGCCAAGCCGGATCACCAAGCATGTTCTTCAGTGCGGCGGCTTGCTCACTGGCAGGCAGCATCAATGTATCTTTATACGTCGCCCACGCACGCACCCAGAGATCGGCATCGGTTCGGCTCCGGCGAATGGCCTCACGCGCCATTTCAATCTGCCCGCTAAACGAAACGTCGTTACGGCTTTCCTTATCCTTTCGGCTTTCTTTGGCCTGCTTTTCAAGCTCCTCCAGCAGCGGCGGAACCTGTGCAAGCACATCAAGCACCCGGATCTTTTCGTCGGCACTACCGCTGCTGACCTCCTTGACCAGCTTCTGCATTGCCTGATCCGATGGCGGACGGGGAAATCCACTCCGCTCCATCATGCTCGACAAGCTGAAGGCGTTGCCGCAAGGTCCGCAGCCGCCATTAAGCGTTGGGTTCGTTCGCACCGTGACAGTTATTGTCACGGGCGGCCAGAAATTCATATCCAAGAACTGGGCCAAACGACCTTGGTCAATCCGAACGACACGGCTGATGCTCTGCCTCGGCCGCAAGACCAGCTGCTCGGTAAACCGCTCGACGCAGACTGCGGGCAACAACTCGTGAGCCAGCCCGTGAAGCTGAACATCGATAAACACTGTGGGCTGGATGACCCCTTCCGGGCCTATCGTCAGGTCTTGATCGCCGGTGTTCTGAATCACAATGCGCACAAGGACGGGCTCGCCGTAGCTGTACGAGATCTTCACCGGTTCGCCACGCACCGTGTAAAACGTTTGGGGCTGCCCAATCACATTCATCCAGTTCCGCGGGAACTTTGCCAGTGCTGCTCGAATCGACGCGGCATGCTCATCGGGCAGAACCCGCACCCCCAGATGGCGAACATCGTCGTACAACACCGCGGCGAGCGATCCGCCTCGCGCGGAGACCACCAGTTCTTCGGCCGCCCGCTTGGCTTTTGCCTGGTCCTCTGGAGACGGCCCCAGAAGTCGAATCAATCCCAGCTTGGCGAACTTGGCATAAACGCCATTGGCCTTCTCCAAACCCTTCTCAGCCGCCGACAGCTTCACTGCGGCGTCTTCCGGCTTGTTCCGAACGAGATAGATCCATCCTTCGATGCACGTGGCCACGGGATCCGTCGCATCGATCAGTTGCACGGCATGGCGATGCAGCTTCTCGGCCTCATCGGCATTCCCGGCCGAGTAAACGTCAAACCAGGCCGTCTGCCACACCACGCTCAAGTAGCGTTGTTTCAGTTCTTCGTTCTGCGTGCTCTTCCAGGCCGCCACATCACCCGCCAGATCCGGCAAGGCAATCGCATCCTCGGCTACCGGTTGGGTCGTCGCCTGTTTGATCCCAAGCGACTGGCGAAGCACGGCCAGCTGATTGAGCAGGCTGTTCCGCGCCTGCGATTTCCACCGCTTCAGGGCATCCTCATCCGGCTTCTCTCGACGCTTCTCGGCGAGGATCCGCAACACCAAGGCTTCATAATTCGACGGATCGGCGCTGATGAGCTGATCGAGCAGCTTCGGCAGCGACTCCGGATCCATCACCTGATCACTGAGCAGTATTTGAGCTGCATACTCCACTGCAATATCCGCCCCCCACCCGGGGAACGAGCCGGCGGCGGCGTACCATTCGACGGATTCCTTCACCAGCATGTGCTTGGCCAGCAGGCGGGCCAGCGAGAGGACAACGTCCGACTGGACCGGATTGGACCGCAACATGGCCAGCATGATCGCGGCACGATCCCCCGGCGCGTCGGGCGTCAGGCTAAGCTTAAGCCGCAAGGCGGACAGGTTGAGCGGATCCAGCGTTAACGCCCGCTCCACCATTTCCTTCGCCTGCACATCCTTCCCACTTTGCACCAGCAGGCCGGCCGCCGTCGCTGCCCACACGGCACGCACTTCCGCTGGAACCGATTCTTTGGCCAGAAGGTCACTCAGATATTTCAGCTTCTGATCTACCGTCTGCATGCGCTGCAGGTAAATCGCCACGACTTCCAGTTGAGCGTTCTGGTCGGTCGGCTGCAGCTTTCGATAAGCGGCCAACGCCTCCAATTGGAGCTTCTCGACAGCCATCGCTTCCTCGGGCGTGGCACTCAGACTAGCCAGTTTCCCGAGTGTATCGGCCAAGAGACGCGGATAGCGGGGGTTCGTTGGATCGGCCCGACGGGCTGCTTCCAACAAGGCCATACACTGCTGCCAGTGTCCTTTCGTTTCCGATTGCGCAGGGACGGCACTCTGGGCCAAGGCACACAGCCGCCTCCCCATCGCCGCATTGGCAGCGGTCGTGGAATCGGCTGCTTGCGCCGATCCCGCCACAAGCCCCATTACCAGCATCAGCCACCCCGTAACGATCACGATTTGTGTTTTCGTCATGCCTGGATTCCTATCGTCCTGCCAACCCCAAGGCTATGGCACTCACCCCCGCGATCATGACCAGCAGCAACCCTGCAAACCGAAGAATATCGCTGATCAGATCGCGGCGATATACGCCGTGCACCAGCACGCTGAGCGTCAATACCTGCGCGCCAGCTCCCAGCCCGATCGCTGTGCTGCGAATGCTCCAAGCCAATATTGCAGGCCGGCTGGCATTCCACTTCAGCGCTGCCAGTTCAGCATCTTGCCATAGACACAGCGCCAATACCAGCATGGCAACCGCACCGGCCAGCAGGGCAATCGAGCAGACACGCCACAAGCGCATATCGACCTTTCCCCTGTACCCCATCAATTCCCGTCATAATCCCAAGTTACGCCCACAATTCGGCCAAGATCGGCTGCTGCTTGGCGCGTTCATCGGCGTCCGATAACAGCTCCGTCCGCCGCCGCAGCCATTTTTCCCAGTCGCTATGGCCCGTCTTGCGTGCCGCCAGCGCCAACAACGCCTGCGTCGACACCGCTTTCTCTGTCGGCATCAACTCGGCCAGGTCGGCCTTCCTGGCCACGCCGTCCATCATCGACTCCCAGGCACCGATCCGCGCCAGGTACTCGGTCTGCACCGCTGTCAGCTCCAACGCCTCGCCCAAAGTCAATCGCTGCTGATACAAGGTCGCCAGCGACTCGTACGCGCCCCGCAGATCCCCTTGCTGCAGCAGGGAGTCGGCGAGAATGAGGTGGGCCGATCGCGAAATCCCGCTCAGTACACCCAACCGCTCACGTAGAAGCGTGCGGCAAAGCAAGGCGCTTTCGCCAAAGCGGTGTTGCGCGTGCCGCAGCATGGCCAGATGGTGCAGGCTGCGCAGCTTGACCGTTCGGAAGAGCGAAAAACTCCGTAAGGCCTCGTCAATGTGCTGCTCGGCCTGCTCGTACTCGCCTGCCGCGATCAGCGCCGGCGACACTGCCGCCATCTGGGACCCTTTCATGCTCCGATAACTCAGCAGTAACCAAGCCCCGCCGATCACCGCGATTGCAACGGGGCCACTGATAATCGTCTGATCGCCGAGTTCCAGAAGCATCGCCAACATCGCGCCGACCAACAACGCTCCTTTCAACATGGCGCTTAGCGTCAGGTCGCGACGGAAACGGGTGATGGCGCTTTCTACGCGAATCATGCCACCTCCGTGGGACGGACCGCGGGGGAGTACTTGCCTGCCAAAGCTGCTACTTCCGCATACCGCCGCTGTAACTCCGCCTCGGGCATCAGGTGGGTCGCCGCCTCGTAAGCCGCCTGTGCCTGATCGGCCTGACCCAGCAGGTCATAGGCCCGCGCTGCCAGTGCATACGCGTCGACCACGCGATGCCCCAACTGCTGCCGCAACGCCGGAAGCTTTTCCCGGAACAAGCCAATCGCCTCCTGCGGATGCCCGGTCTTCACGTCGCGATAGATTTCCACCAGGTACAACCCCGCCGACTCGTGCTCCCGCTGATCCCGTCGCAGTTCACTGATGGCCCGATCCGCATCGAACAGCCGATCTTCATGCAGCATGCCCATGGCTCGTCCGAGCTTGAGCCCATGCACGGTCTCATCGTCCTCAAAGCCCATGTCGAGGAGATGATCGTACACCGCGATCGCATCGCCAAACCGATGGAATCGGGCCAGCACCGCCGCCAGAAAAATCAGCGCCTGGATGCGGGTCTGGGGCGTACGGGTTGGAGACGAAAGCAATTCCTGCAGCATCACGCCGGCCTCACCCCATCGCCGCAGCTGAAGCAGTTCCGCGATAGCTTCCATCTTCTGCTGTTCACGTTGAACCCCTCGTGCGGCAAACCACGCGCTGACGCCCATGGTGGCAATCAGGCCGACCATCGCTACGCTCGAGAGAACCTCCACGGCCTGCTTGGCCACGGCATTCTGCGCCCCCGCCAACGCCCCTACCAACATCATCAGTACGAACACGCCCCCGACATACCACAGCCCCAAGCCGCGCATACGCGGCTCGCTGCTCTCCAGCAGCGTCTGTACATCCAGAAACGAATTACTCGCCTGCTCCGTCATGATTTCCTGGCACTCGCTTCCACCAGCGAAGCGAAATTATCTTTCCAATACTGCTCGGCTTCCAAGGCCCAATCGTCCATCAACGAATCAACACGCAATCGGTACTCATCGACCGTCTCGTCGACTCTCGCGGCCGGTCGCGCGTCCAGACGGACCGGCACCCGCGTCATCTTACCCTGCCGAAGCACCTTCAGATGCACTACGGTTCCCGGCTTCAAGTCCGAAATCGCGGTGGTCAGCGCCACCTGTCCCATCGGTTGCGGCATCGGCCGCTCCTCGATGTCCAGGATCACATCGCCATCCCACAGCCAGCGATATCCAGGAAAACCCGGCAATCGGCTTTCCACGACCGCTTCCGCGCCGCTCGCGGGCATCCGGATCCCCAGGAACCCGCTGTCCGATCGCTCATACGGTCGCCCAGCCAGATATACCTGCGTCACGATCTCCCGGAGCACCGCCGCTTGGCTGGGCTCCAGCGATTTGGCAGCCTGGACCGCCGCCCGCAGCATCGCCAATTCTTTCACCTTCAGCCCCATCAACTCTTCCCGGGCACGCTCACGCACAATTGCCTGGGGGTCCGCCAGTTCCGCGAGCCACTGCCGGATCTGCTGCTCCCGGGCGGCCTCTGCGGGTGCGGTAGCTGGATTCGCAGGCCAGGTTGTACTCTGCCCCCACACCATGGAAACCAGGCAGAGGAACATCAGCAACATCCGCCGCAGCGGCATATACACCATCCGCCTCTCCGTTCCTCCATTCCCATCCTCCATCAGCCCCTGCGGCCCAACGGCTGGGATGCCTCACCCCCCTACCAGATCCGGTATCTTGTCGGCCGACTGCTGCATCCAACGCACCTTCCGTTGAACCATCTGCAGAAACTCCAACCCATCCACCCGCCCGAAGGTTCCGGTCAACGCGATGGGCAACACCGCTTCGGCGATCAACGCCTCAATCATCAGCCAAGGCATGATACGCACCTCCGCCTCCGACAGCAGGGTTACTTCATCATAGCCTCGAATGAACCGCTGCAGCCGCCCCTCGTCCGGATGGTCGGGCCATTTCGATACGTCATCATCCCCGGTGATAATCGAAAACTGCAGTGCCCCATTGGCGACGTCGATGATCCGCGGCAACAGGCGGGCTGAATCGTAATCGATCACAGCCACCACCCGATCCTCGCGAAACAGCATGTTTCCCGGGTGCCAGTCCGCATGCACATACTGCTTGGGCCAAGTGGCTAGCCCCGCCTCTTCAACGGTCCTGGCCGCCTGCTTATAGCTCTCCTGCAGGAATGCCAGAAGCGGCTTGAGCTTCTCCGCATCCACCTGCAGTGAACCGGGAATCACCCCCAGGCCCTGATCGATCGAGGGCTGATTGTGATAACTACCGCTGGGCGGCTGCCAGGCCGACTGAAAATCCGTCAGCAACTTGTGATACAGCGCCAGCACATGTCCGGAGTCAAAAGTGGCTTCCAGCGATCCGGGGTATGACTGGCCAGGAATGTACTCGAACAACTCGTACACGCCGCCGTGCCATTGCAGCATCGAGTTGTTCTCTTTTCGAGTCCCAATCAGATGCGGCAATGGAAACTGCTTCGAGGCCAGGAAAAGCTGCAACTCATGGCTGAACGCCACTTTGTATACATCGTCTTTTCCCCGCGCCCGGCGCTTGAGCAGAAACTTGCCCTGATCGCTGGCGATCACGAGCTTGGGCGCCTTGCGCGACCCCCGCGGAAACTTCACGATCGATTCAATCACCCCGATGTCAAAATGCGACAAGACAATCGCCAACTCCTCCGTCCCGAACCGCTCACGTTCCCCGCCCTGAACGGTCTGCCCCGTTCCGGAGGTCGAACTCTGAATCGGCGATGCTACCGGTTGCATGGCCACTAGGATAAACCCCAATCCGTAGGAAGGCAACGCGGGAGCTTGTTCGTCACAACATAGAATGTCCACAGCCCAAGCTTTTCCGAACCGTTGGATAGCACAGGCGCTTCTCAAGCCGGACCGCAGCACAGCGGAGGTCCGGATCCATCTGATATTCCGGACGATCCGCGTCGTCGCTTCGCTCCGATCCCGGCGTGGAGGTTATGAAGCACGTTTTTGCGCGGACGACTCTCCTGAGTAAATCCTCCGAAGACCGAAAGTGCTCGACTGCATCCAAGCCCAGGGATTTGTCCCTGGGTTCCCTCCGTGTTACCACTTTCGCTTTTGCCCGGACTCATTTAGCAGACTCGCGTTCTTGTCATCCTGAGCGCAGCGAAGGATCTCGGGTCTGGAGATCCTTCGCTGCGCTCAGGATGACAACTGCTACGCTCAAGCTGGCAGGTGTCTCCGCAACAGGGCCTTACCCTCCATACGCGTCCCGCTCGCAAGACGATGGAAACACCTTCCTACGCCGCCGCCCTTCCCCACTGCAACAGGTTCAGCGGCTGCTGCCGGGCGGCGCTGATCGCCGGCCAGAGACTCGCCAGCAGCGCCACCGCCACGATGATCCCGACTCCCACCCCGATGATATCCCACGGCACGACCATCGCCGGCCCGTAGCCCACCACCAAGCGGGTTACCCCGTTGGCATCAAGGCTCATCAGGAACCCCGCTCCCAGCCCCAGCACACTGCCGGCCAAACCCAGCAGTAGCGCCTCGGCCAGGATCAGCCGCAGCAGCTGCCAGCGCGTCACCCCGACGCTGCGGAGAATTCCGAACTGCCACTGTCGGCTGCGAATGCTGGCCATGATCGTGTTGGTCACGCCGAGCGATGCCACGACGATGGCCGCCAACGCTACCGAACTGAGCAGCAGCAGCATCCGCTTGAAGCTCTGCTGTATCTCGTACTTGATGTGCCGCACGTCGCCCACAAGGAATCCATACTTGCCCAAGGCCTTCCGCAACTGCGCTACACCCAACCCGCGGGTAAAAATCCCGCCCGCAGCCGATTGCGTCGCCGCTTTACTCGGCGCCTGGTCCACCCGATCGGTCAAGGTCGCCGCCAGGCTTTCCTTTTGAACCCCGCTCTCCAGGTTGACCGCGAATAAACTGATTCGATCGATCCCGAAATCCCGCTTTGCATCCTCCAGCGACCCGCAGACGCTGGCCACCGTGCGCTGCTCCAGTTGCCGACCCATGTCGAAGGCGCTGACGATCACATCCAGCCCCGGCGACCACACCACCGCCGCCACCGTGTACTCCACGGTTCCGCTCATCGGCGTCTTCAGCGGCAGCTTATCCCCCACCTTGATCCCCTTCAGTTGCTTGAACTCGTTCGTCACGATCACATGCCGCCCCTGCTTCAGCTTCCGCATGGCGTCTTCCGCATTCCCATCGTAGTACTCAAACTCGATCATCTGCGACGCCCGGTCCGGATCGATCCCGAAGAACATCGTCGCATCCGGCAAATAGCTCGTCTTGCCGATGCTGAACAGTTGCATCCCCAACTTCGGCGAAGAAATCGCGATCGGCAGGACCTGCCCCGCCTTCACGCCCGGAGAAGTCTCCAGCACCTTCTGCTGGCTTTGAGTCAGCCCGATCGGCGACACGATGAACACATCGGGAAACTTGTCCGGCAGCCGCCAGCCACTCAGCAGCGTTGTCCCCTGCACCTGCATCACCACCAGGATCGCCAGCCCCACCATCAGCGCCGCTGCGGTCCCCGCCGCCCGCCACAGGCTCCCGGTAAGCTGTTGTCGCAGCAGCGCATCATTCAGCCACATCGACGCCGCCACAACTCGCCCCAGCGATCGCTCCACCATCCAGACCACCGCCGGCGCCAACAGGAAAAACCCCAGGAACAACGTCGGCAGCCCCACGCCAAAGTGCGCGTAAAACGCCCACTCCCGCGGCACGATCGGTGTGAACACGATCAGCGGGTCCATCGTCAGCAGCAGCAGTCCCAATCCCGCCCACATCAGCGCCCGCCGCGCCCGCGTCGGCTGGCCCAGCGGCGCCATCGCGTCCAGCGGCTTGATCCGCATCGCCACCCACGCCGGCATGAAACTCGCCACGACCGCCGCCAGGATCATCCCC
>JBLNDH010000424.1:0-8646 GCA_050261455.1 Bacillota bacterium | reverse complement strand
GGCGGTTTCGGGGATGGCGGCGCCATCTGCACCAACGACGATGCCTTCGCCGAGAAGTGCCGGCTGCTTCGCGTCCACGGCGCGCCGGCCACCAACGCTTATCATCATCAAATCCTCGGCGGCATGTTCCGCCTGGATGCCCTTCAGGCTGGCGTGCTCGATATCAAGCTCAAATACCTCGACCAGTGGCACGAGGCACGCCGCCGGCACGCGGCGCTGTACAACCAGTTCTTCGCCGGCAGCAAGGTCAAGGCCCCAGTCATTGAGCCGGCCAATTACAGCATCTACAACCAGTATGTCGTCCGGGTCGCCAATCGCGACGCCGTCAAGGCCAAGCTCGCCGCCGCGGGTGTGGGCTCGGCCATCTACTACCCGATCTCGCTCCACCTGCAGCCCTGCTTTGCCAATCTCAAATACAAGCCCGGCGATTTCCCCGCTGCCGAACAAGCCTGCCGCGAAGTCCTGGCGTTGCCGGTCTATCCGGAACTGACCGAAGAGCAGATCCGCTACGCCGCCGCCAAGGTGCTCGAAGCGGTGTGACCGCCGGGGAAGATGCCTTGTTCTGACATGGATACGATTCTGCGAGGGCGAACCTCTTGGCGAGCGGCGAGCGACCGGAGCCCGGCCCTGCGGGCCGCCGCTAAACGCGGCACGCCCGCTCGGAGACGTGCTCTTCCAGTCGCGCGTCCGATAATTGTGCGAACAGGACATCTCTCAGCAACAAAATACTATCTGTACCTATGGGATGAAGCCCCCGGCCCGAGTGTGCCGATACTTCCAACACAGGAGTAATCGCATCTTGTGAGCCAGGACCCGTCACCCATCCAGATCGTTGAACAATCGCTGAACCAGCAGCTGGCTGACCTGCAGCAGCAGCTCGACGCTTTACGCGGGCAGCTGATGGAGTCGCAGCGGCTGGCTACCATCGGTACCATCAGCGCGGTCGTCGCCCACGAGTTCAACAACCTGTTGACCCCCATCATCAGCTACTGCCAGTACGCCCTCCAGAGCACCAAGAGCGACAAGCCCGACATGGAGCTGATCGCCAAGGCGCTGACCAAGTCCTTCCAGAGCGCCGATCGCGCCGGCAAGATCTGCCAGTCGATGCTGAGCCTGGCCCGGGGCCAAGCCGTCTTCGGCGAGATCTCCGTCCAGAAACTGGTCGATGAAACCCTCCTGGTCATGGCCCGCGATCCCAAGAAGGATGGCATCGCGCTCCGTGTGCAGATCCTGCCGGACCTGAAGGTCTTCGGCGATCCCATTCAGCTCGAACAGGTGCTGCTGAACCTGCTGATCAACGCCCGTCATGCCCTCTTGGGCAAAGGCGGCTCGCTCACCATCAAAGCCTCACGGGTCGAAGACACCAGCGAAGTGAAACTTCAGGTGATCGACACCGGCCCGGGCATCTCCGAGAAGAACCTGCCGCGAATCTTCGAGCCCTTCTTCACCACCAAGGGCACCACCCGCCGGGGCGAAGCCAAGGGCACCGGCCTGGGCTTGGCCATCTGCAAAGAGATCGTCGAGCACCATCACGGCCGAATCGAAGTGACATCCGAAGTCGGCAAAGGCACGACCTTCACCATCTACCTGCCGGGGCACGAATAACTTCTTCCCTCCCTTCGTGCCTTCGCGCCTCTTGATCCATTGCACAAGTCCTCACCGGCCTGCGATATTTATCGGACCCTATCAAGTCCGGACGTCGCTTTAGCCGATACAACCCACTGCGAAAGTGAAGGAGGCTACTTGGCAGTCACCGTCGATCATGAGCCATTGGCTGTAGAAGACCTGGGGCTGACCACCGTTGGGCAGGTGCTGGCCCACGTTCAAAAGGACAATCGCCTGGTTGTTCAGGTGTTGATCGATGGCGAGCAGCCCCAAACCCACCAGATCGGCGCCATCCGCCAAACCCGGCTGGATGGACACAGCCTCTATATCGAAACCGCCGATCCCCGTGCCCTGGCCATTGAAGTGCTCGACGAAGTGGCCTGCCAGATCCAGGAATCCGATCCTCTGAAAACCGAAGCCGCCGAACTGCTTCAGAAGAACCAGCCGAGCCGAGCCATGGAAAAGCTCAGCGGCTGTCTCCGTATCTGGCAGGATGCCCAGGAATCAATCGTGAAAACGGCCGAACTCTTGCGCCTCAATCCGCGCAACATCACCGCCGACAACATGCCCCTGGAGCAGATGCTTTCCGAATTCGCCGGTAAGCTGCGGCAGATCAAGGCCGCCCTGGAACAGCGGGACTTCGTGCTCTTGGCCGACGTGCTGCTCTACGAAATGTCCGATACCTCCTCGCAATGGCTCGCCGCGTTGAACGCCATGCGTGAAACGATCCACTCGCTGGGATAGGAAGAAGTGCTGAGTGCTCAGTGCTGAGTCGGAGCGAAACTCAGCACTCGGAACTCAGCACTCAGCCCTTATGTGCCTACACGGAATGGCCCTGCCCGTCTAAGATTTCCCTCATGACCATCACCCCCCTCCAGGAGCAATGCGACCTTGGGCAGCAGGAACTGATGCGCATGAACTACGTTGAGGCCGAGCGCATCCTGGCCGCTGCGGAAGAGCAGGCCTGGGCCGAGCGCGACTTCGACACCCTCTCCCGCCTGTACATGCCCCTGCAGGAAGCCCGCCGACAGCGCCGCCAGCGATGTGGTGAAGGGGTCGTCTGCCTCGACCTGATCGCGGAGAATCCGACGGATCACATCGATGGCCGGCAGGTCGTCGAGAATTACCCCTTCGGGCAGTTGCTGGTGGCCGGCTGGGGTTCGATCAAACCCGCCCTGGCCGTCCGTCGGCTGCAACAGGAATACAGCCTTTACGTCGAAACCTTCCTCGCCGCCGTCTATCCCACCCCCGAAGGCAAGATCATCGCCATCGTCCCCCTGCAAGACACGCCATTGCCCCGGCCGCAGAACCAGCCCCTGGCCACGCTCAAGCCGCTCCTGCCCCCCCACTGCCTGACTCTCCACGAAGAGGAAATTCCCCAAGGCGTCCGCACCGGCACCTCGGAAACCTACGCCGAAGTGATGGCCCTTTGGGAGCGATTGCATACGCCCTTCCTCGCCGCCGCGGATGCCGAGCGGGAGCCGATTCGACAGCTCGAAGCCTACCGAAAGACCCTCCGCGTCGATTACGCCTGCGAACTGGCCCACCAACGCCTGGCGGATGTGGCGAAGCAGCTAACACGCAAATAACGTGACACAGGCGGCCCGCCCATGTGGACCCTACTGAGCTCTTCCACGCCGGGTGCTGAGCGTAGCGAAGCCCCGGATCTCCGCGCCCTCCGATCGCTCGCCGTGCGCTGAAGCGCACCCTACCACCATTGCTCCGAATCTACCGAACTCGCCTAGACCGGTCCTACCACAACAACGGGATCGATACCCCGCCAATGATATTCCTTTTCAATTCGATTCTGGGGTAAGCCGTACGACCACATCCGATTGCACTGGCTTTGCCTCCGATCCTTTGTGACCATCTTTTCGGCACAAGCGTCGTAGCAGTTCACGCGTAATCTCGGCACCGCTCTGGCGATATCCCTTCGCCCGCACATTTACCCCCTGAGCCACCAGCGCCTCAATGTCGGGCGTCAACCAGATTCGGGCAATGCCATTGGCGTCGGTCGTGTCCACCGAAGATCGAGGTTGGTTCCACGGATCTATATTGGCTACCGTATAGCTGTTGTTGACCCTGGCATCTGCAACCGGTTGGCCTGTCTGGGCATCCTCCACTCGCACAACCACCGGAACATACTGTCGGCAACCGATGATCATTATGGATGCGGTCATGAGGAAGAAAAGCCGCAAAGACTGCCACTTCAGTCTCATCGTAGTCACCCGCTCGATGCAAAAGAGTGCCAGTAGGCCGGGTGTGCTTCAGCACACCACTTTAGACTATTGCTCCGCATCGCGGTGCGCTGAAGCATATCCTACTGAACTATGCCCCACGCCCCACCCGGAAGCAAATCTGCGCAGCACAACAATGATGATCCACAAATCTCCACAGATCCCCACCAATCTCCGCTCGCGCCGCAGTCCGTCGCGTGCCAAGAAGAGATTCGTGAAGATTCGTGGAGATTCGTGGGCTCCCTCTCTTCTCCGCAAAACCCTAATGCAGCCCCTTCTCCGCCAGCCAGCGCTCCGCGTCCAACGCCGCCTTGCAACCCATGCCCGCCGCGGTGATCGCCTGGCGATACGTGTGATCCGCCACATCCCCCGCGGCGAAGACGCCTTCGACGCTGGTGAAGGTGCGGAACGGGTCCGTCAGCACGATGTACCCTTTTGAATCCGTCGCCACCTGGGCCTTGAGGAACTTGGTATTCGGCGTGTGGCCGATCGCGACAAACAGGCCTGTCGCCTCGAGCACCTTCTCTTCCATCGTGATCAGATCCTTCACACGCACGCCGGTCATGCCGCGTTCGTCGTCGCCGAGCACTTCCTCCACCACGGAATTCCAGACCGGCTTGACCTTCGGGTTGCTCAAAATGCGCTGGGCCATGACCGAGCTGGCCCGCAGCTTGTCCCGGCGATGGATCAGATACAGCGTGCTGGCGAATTTCGTCAGGTAGTTCCCCTCTTCCGCCGCGCTGTCCCCGCCGCCCACCACCACCAGCGGCTTGTTGCGGAACCGCGGCAGCGCTCCATCGCACACCGCGCACGCCGACACGCCATTGTTCTTGAATCGCCCTTCCGATTCGAGCCCCAGGTAATTCGCCTTGGCCCCCGTCGCGATCACCAGCGCATGTGTCTCGATCGTGCTTCCCGCCGAGTCCTTGAGCACAAACGGCCGCCCCGACAGATTCACATCGACAATATCCTCGGTCACAACCCGCGCCCCGCCCAGGTCGATCGCCTGCTGCCGCATGTTCATCATCAGCTCAGGCCCGGAGATCCCCTGCGGAAAGCCCGGAAAATTCTCCACCTCGGTCGTCAGATTCAGCTGCCCCAGCGGCAACGTCCCGCGCAGGCGGTTCTCTTCGGTAATTCCACCCTCATAAACGATCGGCTGAAGCTTGGCCCGCCCCGCATAAATCGCACACGTCCACGCCGCCGGACCCGATCCGATGATAACGAGCTTCTCAGGCATCTTCCGTCCTCTGTCGTTGGCTAACCCTCATCCGCCAGGCATCCCTCATCTGTCCGAGATGCCCGGCCGCTACCAATTCTGATGGCCCCTGATTCTAGCCCAGAGTGACGCAGACTGCATGTGCTCAGAAAACCCGTTTGAAGATTATCTCCGGCAACCCCAATCCCAACCCCAGCCCGTAAAACACATCGAACCAGAAGAAGCTCAGTGCATTGGCAATGTAAATCAGAATGACCAGCGGGAAACTCAGGACCGCCAGGGGGTTCAGCCCTTTGGCCGCCGCAATCGCGCCGCGCCAGAGGTTCTGTGCGTCGTGCGTGGACGGAAAGGCATGCATGCCGATCGTTACCCCCAGATAAATCAGGAGATACGAAAACGCGTCTTTGCTTTCAAAGACCCGAACCGGCACAAACGCCGGGAAGCACAGCAGAATGCACAACAGCGAATTAACAATGAACGGCCCAACTGAGATCAGGAAGGTCTTGTTGAAACTCGCAGTAGGCTCATGGATCACATACCCCGCCGGGTTGCCCACGCGAAAGTAGCAGACATCAAAAACAGCCACCCCCAGCAGCCGACAGAACAGGAAATGGGCCGCCTCATGAACAATGACGCCCGGAAATGTCAGCAGCGAAATCAGCCATCCAGGAATGATAATCATGGCCGCGCCTCCCCTTGATAACCCTTGGGAAACCGCTCGCGAAACTCTTTTCTCGAGATGATCTGGCGACTATCGATCCGATGACGCAGACGCTGCTCGAAGTCGGCCAGTTGCGCCTCGTCCCCGGTACTCTTCTGCTTGGCCTCGCTCAAATACTTCATCGCCTCCTGCTTGTAGGACTCCTGCCCGGTTACCGCGTACTTGCACGCGTAGGCCGAGGCCACATTCGCGATCACCTTCACATCATCCGGCTGAGCTTGGGACGCCTCCAATGCCTTGGCCAGGAAACGATCGTAATCGCGGGCATCAAACGCCTCGCCCATCTCGGCCTGCAAAAGAATGCCTTCGATCGACGGATCACGGGGGGCGTATCGTTGCCAGGCGCGCAGATGCGGAAGGGCCTCGGCGGAGCGATCCTTCGCCAGCAGATCCAGCCCGTTGTACAGCGAGGCAATCGCCTGCAGGTCCCGCGACTCCGGCACATGCGCGGCCGCGGCATTGGCCAACGCCACCGCCTTGGGCAGATCATGCTGCTTCTGCGCCTGCCGAATCCGCAGCATCTCGGTATAGGCGGCGAAGAACCGGTAATTGTGGACAAAAGAGAACACGCACAGCGCGAGCACACCCAGGAGCCCCAGCTTCACCCAAGCCGGGAATGTCAGCGTGTTGCCCGGTACTCCCAGCATCTCGCCGCCGAAATCCTTCCCGTAGTTTGTGTAAACTGTCGAATTTGTCTGCCCCTGAGCGCCGTTGGCAAGGACCCCGGTGCCCATCTGCTTCATGCAGGCTTCCCCACAGGTGACACACAGCGTCCGCCCGGCAACGAGAAATGTCTCGTTGATCGGTGTGCTGGCGCCGCAGGACTCACACACCACCGATTTCACAAGGGACCTCCCTTTCCCGGCGAGTGAAATGCACCGGTGCCCCCACGCAATAGTCAGCCGTGGAAGCCCCTGAGGCATGCCCGCCATACCACTGCCCGAACATCCGACAGCAAATAATGTGGTTTACTATCGGCGTTTTGCGTTACGGAGTTTGAATGTTCTTGCAGGCATCCAGGACCGCATCAGCCAGAAAGCCCGTGTTCTGATCCCCCGCCAGCCACTGCACGCCGGCGAACCGCTTGAACCATTTCATCTGCCGCCGCGCTAGTTGCCGCGTGGCAATCTTGATCTGTTCGACGGCATCATCCAGCGAACAGCGCCCTTGCAGGTGGTCAATTAATTCCCGATAGCCCGTCGCCTCAGCCGCCGTAGATGACAGGCCGCCATATCGCTCCAGGAGAAGCCGAGTCTCCTCGACCCATCCGCCGGCGATCATCGCTTTCACCCGGGCGTTGATCCGCCGATTCAGCGCTTCCCGGTCCCACAAGAGCCCAAACCACCGCGCCGGATGCCGCGCCTGCCCCGAAGCCCATTCCGTCTGCAAGGTCGAGATCGGCTTACCCGTCAACTCATACACTTCCAGTGCCCGAACCATTCGCTTGGTGTCATTGACGTGAATCCGCTCCGCCGCCGCCGGGTCCACCTCCCGCAGCCGAGCATGGAGCGTCTCATTCCCCAGCCCGCGCAACCGCTGACGCAACGCCTCATCCGCCGCCGGCCCTTCGAACAATCCCTCGAATAGCGACTTGTAATACAGCGGCGTTCCCCCCGTCGCGATCAGCGGCACACCTCGCCGGGCCGCATCCGCAATCACCTGATCCGCCAGCTCCACAAATCGCGCCACCGTGAATGGCTCGTTCGGCGGCACCAGGTCAATCAGGTGATGGACAATCTCCTTTCGCTCCGCCACGGTCGGCTTGGCTGTCCCGATGTCCATCCCCTGGTACACCTGCATGGAATCCAGGCTCAGGATCTCCGCCCCGATCCGCCGCGCCACCGCCAGCGCCAGATCGGTCTTGCCCGAAGCGGTCGGACCAATGATTACCAACAACCTGTCACGCAATTCTGCCATGCCGGCACCAACTGCAAAAATGGCAGCTGCAGCGGCCTCTGCCACTGCAGCGTAACTCTCGTAAAACCAGACGCTTACCACCGCGGCCCGTCTGGCACGCCTTTTGTTCTAGCTTAAAGCGTCGAATGAAAAAAGAAAAGAAAGGAGCAGTGTTATGGCATTACCGACTCGTGTGATCCGCGGAATGATCGATCCGTTCGAGAATATTCATCGGGAGTTCGATACGCTGCTTGGCCGCGTGCTCGGCTCGCAAACCGACAGCGGCGCCGGCTGGGCTCCTTATGCCGTCGATGTGCGTGAGGACGCCGACCACTTCTACGTTGAAGCCGAGCTCCCTGGCTTCAAGAAAGAAGAAGTGGACATCACCCTGGAGAATCAAACGCTGACGATCTCCGCCGAACGCCGCGAACCGCCAGCCGAGGAAGTCAAAGGCGACTACATGCTCAAGGAGCGACGCTATAGCCGATTCCTCCGCAGCTTCACGCTACCGCCCACCGTAGACGAACGGCAGGTCGATGCCAAGCTCGCCGAGGGCGTGCTCTACATCACGCTCAACAAGCGTGAGGAAACCAAGCCACGGAAGATCCCGGTAGCGTAATTGCCGCGATGAAGCTGAACGAAATGCCCAATGCCTCCCACTCCATAGCTCCCACCCACGCTTCGAGTGCCGACAGGGACGCCCCAAATGGCGTCCCTGTCTTTTTCAATCCTTCCCCTCCGTGGTAAGCAATAGTCTATTTTCCCAGTAACCCCAGATTCCTCCCCACAATCCCCGCATTCCGCTGCAGCACCGGCAATTTCACCCGTTTCATCGCCGACCCGCGCAGGTTCGCGCGATAGTCTTCCTCTCGCCACGCCAGCACCTGCCGCAGATCGAGCGTCCCCGTTGGGATCCGTGGCCGCAGCGACGGATCGCTCGCCTCCGGCGCTCGCCGATTCCACGGGCA
>JBLNDH010000423.1:0-5721 GCA_050261455.1 Bacillota bacterium | reverse complement strand
CTCTCCCTCCACACCGTGGAACGGCACGCGAACCGGTTTCGTTAGGTCCTTGATGTCGCCCTCGAAGTCAAGTCGAGCGGCGGCGAATATGTTGCCTTCGGTGTCGATCTCGGTGACGGCGGGGCGGATTTCAGTGCCCACCTCATTCTTCGATCTTACAACCGTGCAGATGGATTTTGCCCGGATTTCCGGTCCCCATGTTGTCGCGCCGAATGGCTTCATCGACTGCGTGATGACCTCCTTGAACTCCACAAGATCGAGGGGCTGGGTGGGAGGCGTGCTGGGCATCAGTGAGAAGGCCAGAATCCCATGCTCCGCACGGAAACCTCGGAAATCTCCCTTGATGACAGCGGATTCGAATTGTTCGCGCAACTCCTTCGCTCTGACTTGAGCGGCTGACGCGGCAGCAACTTCGGCTGCCTTCTTCTCGGCTTCCTGTTGGCCGATGACACCTTTCAAGATGATCTTGAGCTTGCCGGCTATCTGCTCAGCCAGAGCCTTCCGCTTGGCCTTCGCATCAGCGGCGTTCCCATCGGGCAGCGTGTAGCGGACCGGGAAGCTGCGGTGCTTGAGATCGAACGGCAGGTCCTCAGGCGGTCCAAAAGAATCGTTCTGTATCAGGAGGATGTGCTCCCAGCCAACGGCTTCCATCGCAACCCCTAGCTCGATGAGGACATTGGAGTTGGGAAGGCGCTTAGCCCTATTGTCGGAGGTGACATACTCGGCAACGAGCGTCATGTCGGCGACAAAGACACCGCATTTGCGAATCTTCTTCAGAATCGTCTCGGCAATCTGCGGTGTCCCCGGCACGTCCTTCGTGTCATGGTCAAGCACCGGCGCATCCTCAATATTGGCCTCAGCGGCGAGTTTTTTGATCGCATCTTTCAGCGCATCTCGGATGTAGTAGCGACACGAATCCTCTGGCCGATCAGACTGCCATGCATAGAAGATCGTCGTAGGCATTGCACCATTCTAACGCGACGGACCGTCCGCTGTCATAGACTGAGACGACAGGTGGTTCCTGACACCATCGGTGACGACGCGAAGTCACGCGTACATCCGCTCGTTCTTGTGGACGTGCCACCGGCTCATGCCTTCTTAGCTGAACAACTACGCCTCCAGCACGATCTGCCCCTCGCCGTCCACTGGCTCCAACTCGTTCCAGAGATCGCGCTTGACGTTCTTAGGCTGGCTGCTCTCCACCATCCCCAGGCTCGGCCCCATCGTCGCCGCGCCGCCGAAGGCGATCAGGTTGCCTTTCTTGATGGCCGCCAGCAGGTAGTTGAAGGCGTGGAAGCTGTGGTCCGCCCCTCGGTTCTCCCACATGTAGCAGTCCTTGCCCATCCACCGTGTCGGCACCCGCTGGCTGGCGATCATCTCCCGCGCGAACTGCCCGCCGGTGATCTCCTTGAAGTTCTGCGGCAGCACCACCGTCAGGCCGGTGGTGAAGGCGTAATGCACGTTGTCCAGCGTCATGGTGCGGTCGAGCTTCAGGACCATCTCGCTTTCGTTGGCCTGAATATCGATCGCCCCAGGGGAGGTGTTGTACTCGGCCCGCCAGACCTCGATGCCTTTGTCTCGCGCCGCCCCTTGCAGCCGCTTGGCCAGCGTCGTCTCGGGGCGCGTGTCCGCCACGCCCACGCGGACCTTGTACTGCTGCATCACGAACAGCACATCCTGCTCGTCACGCACCTTGCCAATAAACAGCGGGCGCACGACGTGGATGCCGCTGGGCGCCATCAGCACATCGGCGCAGATGATGTCCCACGAGCCGGGCCGGATATCCACGCCACATGCACAGGGGCCGCGCACTGTCTTGGGTTGCACGCCCATGCACCCCTGCGGAAGCTCGACGCGGACCTCGGTCATGGCTTGTCCCCCAGGTGCCAGTCTCTGAGCTTCTGGATCAGGTGCGCCAGCACCCAACCGACCAGCCACCCCAGGGCGACGAGGATGAGCAGGCGGATCATGCTGCCTCCCACAGAAGCTGAGAACCGGGGATGAATCGGTACGGATCGACGCCCGCCACGTCGCCCCGCGACGCCTGTTCCAGCATCCGCTCGGTGATACTGGAGCCTTCCATGTTCCAGGCCAGCCCCAGCCAGTTGTTCACAAAGTCGGCCATGGACGAGGGATCGTGCAGCGCCACTCGGTACATGCTGAACATCCGGTCCAGGCGTACGTTGACGTTGTAGAGGTTGCTGAGCTGGTAGCCGTGGCGGACATGGCCGGGATTCTGGGCCACCCACTGCCCCTCGCGACTGAGGCGGTTCAGGGGGCGGTTGCAGTTGGTGCAGATCGCCCGCATGTCCAGCACGCCGCCCGGCTGGTAGTCGGGGTCGCGCGGCGTGATGCTGACGATCGCACCCTGGCGGTTCTTCTCCTCGCGAATGACATGGCTCCACCAGCCCAGCACCTGGTACGTGCCGCAGTAGGCGCAAGGCACGTGCCACTGGCGGCGATCGGTGTTCTGGTATTCCCAATCGAGGTTCTGGTTCTCCTCGGAGCCGATCAGTCGCGGGTTGCCGCAGATGATCTTGTAGCGCCAGGGAGAGCCGGACATGCGGCCATCGACGCGGTTGATGTTCTCCAGCACGCATTCCTGGTGCTCGTCGATGATCGTCGAGTCGGCCGAGTAGCTGGTGAAGTCCTTGTCGCTGTTGGAGCCGACGAAGTTGATCGAGCCGGGGCCGAAGTGCTTGAAGCGCTGGCTGTCGGCATCGGCGCTGCGATCGCGGGCGGCCTTGAGCATGGCCGCGTAGAGGGGAATCTCGCGGAAAGCCGGCGTAATGCGGCTTGCCACAAACTTGTCGCGCTTGTCGTACTTCGAGATGACGTAGAACACGCGCAGACCGCAGGCGGCCATTGCGGCGGCCGTGGCCACCAAAAACTCCGATTTACCCCATTGGACTGCCCCCATGACCACCTGCTCCAGTGCGTCGTCTTGGTAGATGGCCGGCTGGTACGGATAGCGGCTGAAGTCCATCGGCTCGCCGGTCTCCAGGCGGTGGTGATTGCGGGCGATCTGCCAGCGATGGCGGGCGATGGTCGCCATCAGCTCGCGGCGACGAGCCTCGCGCTCGATCTCCTCGCGCCGGGCCGTCTCCATCGCGTCCAGGAGGGCCGTATTCGGGCTTTCCACGGTCATGGGCTACGGGGATAGACGCCGTTTCGGTGCCTATGCCGCTTTGCGCGGCTTCCTGGCCGGCACATCGTCGGGCACATCGCTGAGGCACGGTGAGTGAGGGGCGAAGGCGTCCGCCAAGCCATCCACCGCGTACTCCAGCGACTCCAGGAAACGGTCGCGGAAGATGCGAAACTGCTGATCCCCCAGGATGCCGTCCAGATCATGCACGGCGGCGTGGAGGCGGTGCAGATGGGCATGGATCAACTCGTGGACGATAGTGTGTCGCTGCTCGTTCTCGTCCAGATCGAAGAACTCCGAGCAAACCCGGATGGCGGCGGCCTTCCGCCCCTCAGCGCAGCAGATGTCCGCGTAGCTGCCCTCATTTGCCGGCTGGGTCAGCACTCGGAAGCTCCAGTCCGCCAGCTTCAAGGAGTTGGCGACCTCGCGCACGTACCGCGCCAGATGATGGAACTTCGGGTCGATCGGCTCGCTCATGGTCTACCTCGCTGCCGACGGGCTTGGAGGACACCTTCTTCCGGCGGCTTTCCTGCTCGATGGCCTGCTCGATGACTTCCTTCCCGGCCTGGGTGAAGCGGCTCATGTCCATTTGCTTCACCTTCTGGCTGATCGAGGCCACCACCTTCTCCTTCGTCTGCCCGTCCTCACGCTCAAGCTGCTTGAAGATCTCCGCCACCAGTTCCGTGCTGCCGCCTTCCAGGTCATTCAACTTGGCCACCATTGCTTCGATGTCGATGAGCAGCCGCACGGCATTCACATCGAAGCCTTCCTTCACCTGCTCGCGCCGGGGAATGCGCACCATCGTCACCTCGCCCGTCTTCGGGTTGCGTTTCTTCTTGAAGACGTAGGTGAGGGTCTTCTTCGGCTCGCGCACGGCCTGGAGGATGATCCGGCGGATCACGTTCAGCCGCGCGACCAGCAGCTTCCGCTCGACATGACCCGAAGCGCCGCTGTTGCCATGCCACAGGTCCAGCCGGGCCAGTTCGACCGCTTCCTCGGCCGCCGGGCGTTCCAGCGCGTACTGCACCATCGTCGCCTTCACGATGGCATCCTGCCCGGCCCAGGGCATTCCCGGCGGGCTGACGGTGTGGCCGGCGTCGGCGATCTGCTCGATGATCCACGCCACGCGCTCCGTGGCGGCCGGGTCGAGCCTGGACAGGCGGTCCTGCACGGATTCGGTGGCGATCTCGGTCATTGTTCACCCGTCTCCCGCAGGATGTAGTCGGCGCAGATGGCCGCCAAGGCGCGGGCCTTCTGGTAGGCGCTGTGGATGGTCATGTATTCCTGCCGGTCCAGTTCCACCCCAGGCAGGTTGCCCTTTGATCGGCGCTGCGTGACGGCGGCGTTGATGATCCGCCCCAGGTAGTCATCGACCATGAGCGTCAGCGGCTCGAAGCCCTCGGACGCCTCGTCGATGTCCCGCGTCAGCGGCACGTCCATCCGCTCGATCTTCCGCATCAGGTCCTCAGCGCTCTCCGGCAGATACTCGGCCACTCGCTCAGCCCCATCCATCTCCCGCCTAAGCAGAGAGAGGATGCTGGCCCGCTGCAACGAGTCGTCCTTGCCGCGCAGGCGGTTGAGCGTCGCCAGCAGGCGCAGGGCGTCGGTGTCGCTCAGGGCGCCCCAGTTGTCCACCAGGACGGTCGTGTGGCCCAGTTCACCGAGGATCTTCCAGCGATGGAAGCCGTCGATGATCTGGAGGGCGGTTTCGCCCCCGGCACGCTCGAAGAACGGTGTTCCCGGCCCATATTTGGCGGAATTGGCCAGATTCCTGACGATCAGGGCCGGATATTGGCCCGTGTCTCGGATGTTGGCCTTGAGCTTAGCTTGGTACTCGACTGACAGCCGATTCGGATTCATCGGATGCAGGACCAGTCGCGTTATGGCTACGGGCTCGGCCAACGTGTTCTCCTACAGTCTTAGACGCAGGTCGGGGTGCCGCTCCCGAAGTGCAGGGCCGCGCGCTGCCGAACTTCGATGGCCGCGACCTCGGGGTGGCCTTCCACGTCATTGGCGACCTGGGGGATGTCAATGCCGTGGTCCTGCGCGTACTGGCGGATCTCGGCGAAGGAGCGTTCCTCCTCGCTGTTCGCCGGCCCGACGCCCGGCCGGGTGATCTCGAAGACGATGCCGCCCTTGGACCAGATCCACCGGCACTCGTTGGCATAACGCACGTCGGTGATGCAGACCCGCTCCGGCGGCAGGAACAGGCGTTTAATCCAATAATCGGGATCGACGGCACGGCCGAGCCGCCCGTACTCCACCAGCAGCATCCGCCCGGTCCGCTTGTGGTCGGGGTTGGCCATGTCCAGGCCCATCTGCCTGAAGGTCGGAGCCAGGTCTTCCTTGAGCGCGTCGGCGAAGGCGGCACGCCCGATCCCGAGGTGCTTCTGGATAGAGTCCTTGCCCACCGTGGCCGCGCCCCAGAGGCCGATGATCTGCCCGCTCCACTCCGCGGGCTGCACGCCCCAAGGCTCCAGGGTCGGCTCATCGATGATGAGCATCTTGAGCTGCCGTGCGACGTACACCTCCAGACACGCCCCTCGCGAGCGCTGCCAGCCAGGCATCACGGCCAC
>JBLNDH010000422.1:0-3687 GCA_050261455.1 Bacillota bacterium | reverse complement strand
TATGCCATGGCGTCGGGAGGGGCGGAAGAGGCGGTTTGGGTTGGCCCGATGATGTGCTGACCCGCCCTCTTCCGTCCCCTCCCGATCTGCCTTCAGCATCAACAAGACCTGTACATGGTGGCCTATGGAGTCCACCGGCGATCAGTTCGTGCTTTGGACGACCCCACCCCTCCGCAGGGGCGGAAGCCATGTCTCAAGATGGCTTTCCTCTTATGCTTGCCCGGCCTCTTCTGCCGGGGCGTGCTCATTCCCGACCCCCACTAGATAATCATTTTGCTACCGCGGGGTTTCCCGATCCGATCCGCGGGTTGACATTTCTTATGCGGCATTCACATCGGTCATCTATTAGTGGAAGAGGCCCAAGCCTTGGTATGCCGTGCTGTGCCTGACCAGCAACGTCGGCGGCTGTTATTCGCGGTCTGCATCGCGATTCTGCTGATATACGTCTGCGCCTTTATGCCTGAGTCTTGAACTTCCTGCTGATTGATACTCTTCCCGGCTTCGTACCGCAGCACTCTGCAGATAACACGCAATTGGCAGTCTCGTAGACTCTGCCCACTTTTTCGTAAGAATTAGCATTTTTGGTAGTTACAACTCGTACTTCAAAACGCATAAAAAAGCGGGCGTGGACCTCTCGGCAGGCCCTGTTTTCCGCTAAACATCGTGATTTTCTGGGGTAGTGGCCACTTACCTACCATAAGCTCCTTTTCCTATATCATGCCCCATCTGCGAGTCCGTTCGCCTGAGTACTGAGACCTTTTTTGCCCTCGGAGGAAGGTGATGACGAACGAGCAGTCTCAGCAGACGGCCAAACCCTACCCCGGTTGGCCCATGTATGCCCACCCGAGCGGGCAGTGGTGCCGGAAGCACAACCGCAAGCCCTACTATTTCGGCTCGTGGCGTGGCGACTGGAAGTAAGCGGAGAGCGAACTGGTAAGGCAGATCGAGGCGATGGCCTTGGGCGTGACAGCACAGTACTTTCCCTTCGAGCCGGGCGGTCGTTTCGCTCGGCCCTTTTCTTCTGCGCCCGTGGCCGGCCTGAGCCGCTAATACGAGAGCCGTTCAGTGCGGGTCTCGCTCCGATATCTGGCGATAACGCCACACCGTTACGCCACCATGCCCTCGCCACTCGTGCCGAGGATACCAGTGCTCATTACCGGCGAAATCGCTCCCGGCTCGCCAGGCTTCGGTTACATGATCACATTGAAGAGGTAGCCGACAACGAGGATGCCCAAGGCTACAACACCCACGAACACAGCGATCAGCCGGGGTTTGAGGACCTTGCGGAGAATGATAGTTTCTGGCAAGGACAACCCAATTACCGCCATCATGAATGCCAGGACCGTGCCGAGGGCGGCTCCCTTCTCCAAGAGCGCCTTGACAATGGGGATGATACCGGCGGCGTTCGAATACATCGGCACGCCAATCAGCACAGACAGCGGCACCGACCACCACGCCCCCTTGCCCATGATGGAGGCCATCGTGTTGACGGGCACGTAGCCGTGGATGCCCGCACCTACGCCGATGCCGGCCAGAACGTAGGGCCAGACCTTGCCAACGATGTCACGCACCGCAGTCACACCCAAACCTACGCGTGCCGGCCAGTCCAAGACCTCGTCCTCTGCCACATCTCCCACCTGGGTCTTGTAAACCCATTCCTCGACGTGCTTCTCCATCTTCAGCCGGCCGATGATCCAGCCGGAGACGATGGCGATGAACAGTCCGGTTCCCAGGTACAGGCCGGCCACCTTCCAGCCGAACATGCCCAGGAGCAGCACGAGGGCGACTTCGTTGACCATGGGAGCCGAGATCAGGAAGGAGAAGGTCACCCCCAGCGGCACGCCCGTGGTCACAAACCCGATGAACAAAGGTACAGCCGAGCAGGAGCAGAACGGGGTGACGACGCCCAGGAGCGCCGCCAGGACGTTGCCGACCGACTCGCGCTTGCCAGCCAGGATGCGCCGCGTGCGATGGGGCGTGAAGAACGAGCGGATGATGCCCACGCCGAAGACGACGATCGTCAGCAGCATGAGCACCTTGGGCACCTCGAAGATGAAGAACTCGACGGCGCTGCCCAGGTGCGTATCAGGTCGCAGCCCCAGCACTCGATAGGTCAGCCACAATGAGAACAGGGCGAGGTTGCGGTAGATCGCCCACCAGGCCAGACCACCAAGGACAGCCAACCCGAGGTACCTTGGAGCTAAGCCTGTGCGACTGCCAGACGACGGAGCGCTGGACTGATTCTCGTTGGGAACAACACCGACCCGCGTACTGCATTTCATAGTGATCACCAGCGCATCAGCGAAATACCGTAGATGTAGGCCAGGCAGTAGTAGATGCCGGCCAGGATGAAGACAACCCCCGTAATAAGGCGAACCCACCGCTCGATCTGCGTGAGACGGTTGAATGCGAGGCCCACGGAACGCGAAGCGAAGGCCATCAGGAACGCAAAGACGATGACCGGCAGCGCCGTGCCCGCCCCATAAAGCGTGGGCAGTAGGAAGCGGGAGCTATGCGTAGCCGACAGCGGGATCAGACCGCCGAAGAACAGACCAGCGGAGACCGGGCAGAAAGACAGGGCGAATAGGATGCCTAGGATGACCGACCACCAGGTTCCGCCGCGAGAAGCCCGCTCTTGGACGCCGGTACCCGCCAATGTGAGCGAGGTCGTGAACTCAAAGAGGCCCAGGAGGAGCATTCCGACCAAAATCAGGATCGGGCCGAGCAGTTGGTTTAGATATTTCTGGAGGAATCGGGCGATATCGTCGCTGGCCATCAGTCCGGCGAGGACCACAACTCCCAGACCTACATAGGCGAGGGTCCGACCCATAGTGTAGAGCAGCCCCGAAAGTAGAACCTGGCGCGTGCTGCCTACTCGTCGGCCGATGAACGAGATCGCGGCGATGTTGCTGGCCAGCGGGCAGGGACTGATGCTGGTCAGGACTCCCAGCCACAGGGCCGTCGTAAGGGCAAGCCAAGGAATCATGATCGCCTTCCGCCAAGGAACTGTCCGATCTCGCCGGTGATGTAGGCATCAAAGGCGGGTGGATTATCGACGTGAATCCAAACATCGCTGAGCTTTTTGAACTGCACCTCATGGCCCTGCGACAGTTTCACCAGAACCACCGTGCTGGAGAAGACGTTGTACCGCTGGGCCAGTGCCTCATCGTTCTGGAAGTTGGCGGTACGCCATTCGATGCGACCAGCCTTCAGGTCGGAAGCGAAATCCCGCTGCACGATCTCGTGGGCCATCTTCTCGATCTTGTTGCAGGTCACGCAACGGATGGTCCCGTGCAGGTAATAGACGATCACCTTATCGCCGGCCACGGCAGGCGCAATGATCGGTGAAGATCCGCTGGCTTGTGTCGTCCGCATTGAACGCAGCGTGAGTTCCTTGCCCAGGGCGAAGCCGATGCTCACCAGGACAAAGCCGAGCAGAAGGTTCTTGATGATCCTTTTCATTGCCATCGCTCCTTCCACATTCGACGGACAACACAAGCCAGCGTCCCACCGGGCTTACTTGGGCGTGCACTGGCCAATCTTGCACGCCTTCTGGATCTGCTGGGGCGTCAGCTTCATCTTGTCAGCCAGGGCCTGGGCGATCGTAATCTGCTTGCCGACCTCGGCGGGGTTCTGCTCCACCCACTTCTTGAGGTTGGCCTCGGTCACGAAGAAGCCTTGGTGGAA
>JBLNDH010000421.1:0-4839 GCA_050261455.1 Bacillota bacterium | reverse complement strand
GCTTTCGCCGGCCTCGCTGGAGAGGATCTCCTCGATGCCGCCGCGCGACATGCTGACCGAGACGTAGTCATGCCCGGCCCAGCGGATCGGCTGGCCGTAATCGGTGATGCGGATCGTGGAGGAGACGGTGGCCCCGACCAGTTGGAGGTCGAGGAACTGGACCGGCAGAAGCTTTTCGTTGTTCAGCACACGGAACAGGCTTCGCGTGATTGACCGCATCATCCCTCCAGGGAGTAAGACGCAGAATCACGCGCCGCTGCCGCTGAACCAACCGGCTACCAGGTCTGCACCGACCCGATCTCCACGCCGGAAGGCACCTCGATCAGCACCACCGCTTCCTTGAGCAACCAGCCGATGCTCATGGTCTCGCCCGCCTCCGGGTACACCAGCGGCAGCGCCTCGGGCGAGTCGCTTGTGGTCACCAGATCGAGGGGAAGGCCGCGGATGAACGTTACGCCGGGCTTGGCGCCATCCTGACCGTCCACGGTGGCAACCACTTCCTCGTAGCCGCCAACGTGCTTGTTGAGGTAGCAATACCGAACGCTCCCCGGCGTGCCCATGACCTCGATCTTGCCCGTACAGCCGTCGAAGACGAGTTCCTGGATGCTGGACGGCACGCCATCCGAGCGTGCGGACCCGATGACGCGGAAGATGCCGTCGCTTGAGACGGCGGCCAGGCGGATACGGCTGGCGCTGGTCTTCTCCACCAGGACCGCCAACTGGCCGGTATCGGTAATCTCGGCGGACACCAGGGATATGCTGGTGTACACATCCTGATCGCGGACGGTGAACCCGGCCGCCGCCGTCAGTGCGGTGGGCGTCAGTTCCCGCACGCCGACATTTGAATAGGTCACATCACCGAAGGCCAAGTGCGTGTCGTCGCTCCACTCCAGCGCGAAGCCCACCGCCTCATCGGCCGAGAACTGGCCGCGGATTTCGTTGGTGATCGCCAGCGAATCGCCGCCGCTCACCGGCTTGTCCACGCGCTCGGCGGTGGTGACGGCCAGGCCGTCATCGTTGAACACGTCCGGGCCGGTATCGAAGTCGCCCAGCGTCGGCGGCACGTCGCCCACCCATGTCGTCCCCAAGGCCGGGCCGGGAACATCCTGGAGCTTGGTCCACTGGTCGATCCCCGAATCGAGGATGTCGTGGAAGGCGCGCCCAGGGATGATCTGCGAGCCCTCGGCGCCGGGCGCGGTGCACACCGCCGCCTTCACGAACACGCGGGCCGAGGTGCCCTGGTAGCTGCTGAAGTCGAAGGATACCTGTGCGTTGTAGATGTAAGCGTCCACCGTTAGCGCACCGCCACTTTCGCCAGCACGGACGAGATAGAAGCAGCCGTTGTACGGCCGCGCATCGACGCCGGCGATGGCCGTCACCGAGTAGCCGGAATCCTCCATGGTCGTATTCTGCCCCCAGTAGGTCTCTATCAGGTCGTAGGCCCCATCCGTGTTGTCCTCGCTGTAGGTGGGATGGGTCACGACGATCTGGGCGAAGTGATGAGGGAACAGCTCCGCCGGGCGGCGGACGTACTTCATCTTCTGGATGGCGGTGCGGAGGTCCACGAGCCGACGATCCGTCACCTCCGCGTCCGTGGCCACAGTGACCTTCTGGTAGTCGCCGAAGGAGTCCGGGTCGTTGTAGTCGCCGACGTACACGTTTTGGGCCAGGTAAGCGGTGTTGGCCGAGACGGAGTTGAACTCGGCGGCCGAGAGCGGATTGCCGTCGGGCAGCGTCCGCGTCATCTGGTACGCCGGCTCATTGGCCATCATTGCGCGATCATTCAGGGCATCCACCAAGGCATCAGGATCGACGCTGCTGGCCTCGCCGGCGCTCAGGTTCACCAGCACGGCGCTCATCATGCCCAGGTAGACCTCGATGACCGAGAAGCCCATGTAGGCGATGGATCCCTCGTCGCCCTGGTCATCGTAGCGGATGGTGTAGTTGTCCTCGGCGAAGCGCAGAGCATACTGGCGGCCGGTGGTCGGATGTGTCCAGGCGAAGGCCGTCTTCTGCCCCTGCATCTGCTCGAAGAAGTCGATCAGGGTCTGGGCTTCCTCGTCGCTGCGGTTCTCGAAGACCAGGTCGAAGCTATTGCGGGGCGTGGGCCAGGTGGACTGGAGGCGCTCGCGGCCGGTGTCGCTGACGGTGACGCCCACCTTGGTTTCCTGGTGGCGCGGCATCACATAGTCCGGCACGATTGGAGGAAACTGGATCGTGGGCACGACCGGCAGCGGCACGCCCGCCTTGTTGCCGACGAGGTTGATCCGCTCGAAGTCCGTCCAGTCGCCCAGGGTGCCATCGGCCCGGCGCTCGCGGCAGCGCAGGTCGTAGGAGAAGCCAGGGCGCACCCACAAAGTCCGGCTGGTGATGGAAGCGTCCGTCAGGTCGCGATACGCTTCGGGAAAGTCATCGGCATCCGCGGGATACACCTCCCATTCAATCTCGACGGCATCGGGCGGCACCTCGGCCACCTCGACTGTGATTGGCGTGAAGCGGCAACCGAGGCTGGTGGCATCCGAGTACACCGTCGAAGGCGGCGGCATGACCATCGCCGGGATATCCGCGGCGACGAAGCGAGTGATCTTCGCGTCGGTGGTGCCGCTGATGTAGATGCCCCATTGACCAGGCTGGGAGCCTTCGCTGCTCAGGTCCACCGCGAGGTCCGGCGGGCGATCAGTCACCGGGCGGGGATTCTGCTCGTACCACAGCCGCGCCCGCCGGCCGACCAACTCCAGCCTGATGGCACCGCCCACCGGAGCCTCTGGCAATGCGCCGCTCCACTGGACGGTGCCAAGTACCTTCTCCACCCCGGCGATGCGCTCCACGAGTGAAGCCGCAAGACTGCTACGCCTATGAAGCACCTGGGCCAGGATGTAGTTATTGGCATCGACGTGGCGCGCCACGACGCCGGTATAGACGGTAGCGCTGGTGCTGTTGAAGGTGAAGCTGATCTCGACCCGCTGGTGGACCGTGGCCGGATCGTTCTCCCGGACGTAGCGGTTGGTCCCGCCGGCGCTGGCGATCGCCTTGCCCGAGCCGTAGCTGACGATGCTCAGGTTCGTGGCAGACCCCGCGGCAACCTCCCAGTCGGGATCGCTGTCCAGATTGCCCAGGGGCGAAGCGGAGAAGTCGGTTTCGATCAGCATAATCAGGCACTCGGATCAGTCCTGCCGACCAGTTCCACCACGGTGAACTCCATGTTCGAGCGGTCTACGGTGAACAGCTCGTCGGCCAGGCTCGGGTCGCGGAAGCGGACGATGTACCGCTCTTCCTTGCCAGTGTCCGGGTCGATCCAGTCGAACCAGAATGGCGTGAGCGGGCCGTTGAGCGCGCGATAGAAACGGTGCAGGAGCAGCGTTTCCGATTCGTCGAGATCGCTGAAGGTGCAGGTGAACGCCGCTCGCTTGACCGACCAGCGGCACTGCCGCTTCTCATCCCAGAAGCTCTCGTCCACGACGGTGCGGAAGATGTCCTGCCGCGACGAGCCGACATTGAAGGCGGGGAAGCGCACGGCTGGCTCTTCCAGGGCCAGGTCATCGCCGGCCCCGGAGCCGATGGACACGTTCGTGCTGCCGGGCACAAAGTCGTTGAAGCTCAGGTCCTGGGGAGCCGACCACTCGCTCCACATGCCGTTGCAGTCCTTCACTGCGGCGCGGCATCGCCTGACCGCCATCGCCACATCGAGTGCGAGCAGGTGCTTGGTCCGCAGGCGAGGTCCAGTATAGAACAGCGCCGGCCCACCGATGGGATCGAGGCACTGGATCGCCGTGGCCCGCACCGACAGGCTTTCGCGAGGGAACGGTGTCACCGTGGCTTTGGCCAGCGGTCCGTTTCCACCCACGCTCACGGTCAGTCGCATAAGTCAGCTCCTTAACCGACGCGGCGCATCGCCTTCTTCACCTTGCCGCCGCGCTTCACATCCCCGGCGATGGCATCGACCAGGTAGTCCTTGTGCTGCTTGAAGCCTCGCGCCACCGCCTCCTGCATATTGCTCACGACGTACACCTTCACTTCGGTGTCGCCGCCCATGCGCCCGTTCATCGTCACCGGGATCGACCGCCCGTCGGGCAGCGGGACCATCGCCTCGGCCGGCTCCTTGCCCTCGCCGACGATCCCGATCACCGGGCGGTTGACGATACCGCCCTGGGAGAAGGCGTAGATAGGGGTGAATCCGCCTTTCCACACCGCGCCGGTGGCGGCCATTGCGGTGCCGTTGCCGCCCACTGTGCCGATGCCGCTGTCCATCACGTTGGCGGAGTTGGGGACGGCCGCGGGCGTGGTGGTCGTGGTCTTGCCACCGCCGAAGAGCGACATGAAGAACGGCGTCAGCACGCCTTGGCCGCCCTGGGCCGTCGAGTTGGTGCCGAGCAGCGCGCCCACGAGGTTGTGTGCCGCCATCTGCGAGAAGGCCCGCACCACGTCGCGGGCGAAGGAAAGCAGTGCATCCTTCAGCGTGCCGGTGCCCGTGATGAGGTTGAAGATGGCGTCGCCCACGCTGTTCTCCAGGGCCTCTTCCACCTTCTGGCCGAAGGTGATGAACCCTTGGAGGGCGTAGTTGGTGCTGATGCGAAGCTCCCGCATCTTCTGCGCCAGGTGGTCGATGGCCTGGGCCGTGTCGCCCAGGGCCGCCTTCATCTTGTCCAGTTCCGCCTTGGGCGCGCCGGCGTCCAGGGCGCTCTGGTACGACTTTTTCACCTCATCGAACTGCTTGACCAGATCGCCCTGGTGGGACTCGTAGAAGCCCAGCAACTCGCGATTGGCGCTGGCCTGCATGAAGGGATTGTCGTAGCTGCGGTTGAACAGCTCCTGTCCGCTCACCCCAGGCTGCACCGCCAT
>JBLNDH010000420.1:0-4761 GCA_050261455.1 Bacillota bacterium | reverse complement strand
ATGGTGATGGGTCCCTGGTAGTCAATGCGTTTGGAGGATCGGGCCTTGGCGGCTGCAGCGGTTTTGGTTGCGGTGGTGCGGTTGGCGATGACTGAAGCGGCTTTGTGTTGAGAGCCGACGTTGTAGAGGGGGCTGGGGCTGAGGGTCAGGATGACGGTTTCGGTGGCGTTGGTGGAATTGTCGAGGGGTGGCTTGACCGTGATGGTGGCGGAGGTGCGATTGGCAGGGATCACGATGGAGCCGGGGCGAGGCTGCGAGGGTTTGCCGGTGCTGTCGGTGGTGGAGACGGTGTAATCGATCTTGAGAGGGGTAGAGCTGCTTTCGGAACGGGTGACGACAAACTGGCTGGAGGTGGAGGCGGGTTTGGGAGAGTTGGACTTGGAGGCGACGGTAACGGTGGGCAGGTCGGCGATTTCGACGGAGACCCCGTAGCCGCCAACGCTGTCGCCAGAGCCGTCGACGCGGAAATAATAGGTTGCGCCGGCGCGGAGACCGATGCCGGTCCAGCGTTCGGTGACGCCTGAGCCGCCCTCGTTGATCGGTTGGGTGAACGTGCCGCCGACGGGGTTGCCTTGGCTGTCGTAGACGTTGAGGGTGGCATCCAGGGGTGGGGTTGAATAGCCGGATATGCGGTCGGGGATGACCTTGACGATCCAGTTGGCGGCATGGGGGACGGTGAATTGATAGAAGTCGGCGTCGTTGCTGCCGCTGATATCCGAGCCGGAGGAGCCGGCGTCAACGGTCCGCGGGACGGGGATGTTTTCGATCTCGGGGATGGGGCCATCGACCTTCAAGCCATAGGTTCCGATGGTGCCGCGGTTGTAGGCGAGGACGCCGAGGTAGAGCATGCGTTTGTCGGCGGGGATCTTGGCGGTGAGGGCATGATGGGCGCCGGCGACCCCGCCGTCCCTCACGCGAGCGGGTGGGCCCGATTGGTTGTAATAGGCGATCTGGGTATGCATTCGGCCGGTGGTTCTGAAGGAGATGGTGCCGGGGTCGTCGTAATAGATCTCGTAGCCGCCGAAGGGCCTGGCGCGGCCGAGGAACTGGTTGTCCAAGAATGCATCGCCGTTCTGGTTCGTGTAGATGGTGCCGCGATAGTTGTCTTTTTGGAAAGGGGAAGCGGGCCAACTGAAGAGGAGGGAGGCGGGGGTGGTGGAGAGGAGGGTGCGCGATTCGAGGGGTTCAGAGCAGGGAACGGAAGGGAGTGGCTTGGCGGGCATCCGTTTGCACGGCGTTCCACTGGTTATAGGGTGATGCTTACAAACATTGAACAAGCATGCGTCCGCCTTCATGGATCGTTCCTCTTGGAATGCGCGGAGGGGATTATCCCCAGCGATTGTGAAGGCTGGGGAATCCGCGCAGTTACACCCACGTTGATGCTAAAAGAAGGTCGTTGCGGAGGTCAACGGGGATTTGCGTGAGATTGGGAAGTGGCGAAAGAGCGGGGTGGGTCCGCGAAACCGCAGGCGTTTACTGAGGTTGGATGGTGTAAGGAGGTTACGGCGCTCAATTGGCAGTTGGGAATTGATCGTTGGCAATTGCCAATTAGGGAGATGGGAGGAGTGAGGGTTGGGAGGAAGGCGATGAGGGGAATCGTGGGGAATAGGATTGCGATGCGGGCTAAGCAAGGGTACGTTACCAAGACAACGATAGGAGGATCACATATGGCTAGCCGAAGCGCACCGTGGTGGGCGAGGCTGGCGGTGGCGGGAGCGTTTGTGCTTCCGGGACTGGGTTTTGTGGGCCCGTTGCTGGCCCAGGAACCGCAGGCCACCGTCGTCGAGTTGCAGTTCAAGGAGCGGAAGGAGGATTCCAATTACTGGTATGGGTTTGGGCTCGACAAGGATGGCAAAGTCGTACGATCATTTGCCACCGCGTCGGGCAAGTGGACGTTGCAGGTTGTCGATGACAAGCTGCGGGCGGACACCAATGGCGATGGCGTGATTGATGACAAGGATGCGCCGGCGTGCGAGGCCAATAATGAGCAGGAGGCCATTCGAGTTAAGGTGCCGGTGCGGTTTGGCGAGAAGACGGTGGATTACCCGCTGTGCGTCCGCATCCAGAAATCCAGCAATCAGCGGTTCCTGATTGTCGGATCGGCGGCGATGCTGGAGGGAAAGTTCGGGCAGCACGTCATCCGGATTTACGACAGCGACCTGGATGGGCGATTGGGAACGCCGGGCGATAACGTGGCGGTCGAGTTGCCGCAGAGCCAGGACCGGGGTGGCATTAACAGCCTGCCCTGGAGCCGGACGATGATGTTCGATGGCAAGCTCCACGAGGTCGAGCTGGTGAGCAAAGGCACGGCGCTGAAGCTGACGCCGTATGCGGGGCCCATCGCAGAGGTGCAACTGGAGTTCACGCAGCCGGTGAAAAACGAGCGGGCGATACTCCAGGAGGCCGGCAATGTCCAACTTGGGCAGTGCACGAGCCGCCAGATGAGCGTATTCGTCCCGGGGAAATACCGGATTTACAATCTGAATTTCCAGCTTGGCGAAGGAGCCGGCGCGGCATACCTGAATGCATCGCAAGCATACGACACGGCCCCGCTGGACTTGAAGGCGGGGAAGAATGTGGTCAAGGTCGGGCCGCCGTTCAAGATGGACTTCACGGCTGCGCGGAATGGCGAGATGCTGGAGTTCACGCAGGCGAGCATTACCGGGCAGGCGGGCGAATTGTACCGGCCTTCTGTGCAGGAGGACCAGGGGGACATATTCGCCGCCTACATTCGCTTGGGCGAGAAGGAGCAGAAACTCACTACTTTGGGGTTTGGCTGAGGAGGCCTTTCTCGGAGCTCCGTGCGAGTTCCAAACGAGTTTGCGAAGGCTGCCGATGCCATTGTGATCGTCCGAATCGAAACCAAAGCAACTGGAAAACTGGAGGCCACGCGGAAGCTGGCTGACATTCCGGCGCAGAAAGCGCCGGAAGCGAGAGCAGGTTGGTAGACCGGGATTCTTGGCAATACTGAGTGGCTTCTTGCAGGTCCGCAGGTGAATCGCTGGGCAGGTTCGTTGTCTGCCGGAGCGATTTGCCTGCGGACCGCGTGTTTTTGGAGGACTGGGCAGCGGCGGAGGCATGAAGCGGACGAGGGGGCAAAATAGAGATCCCCCGACAGAAGTCGGGGGATCAGGAGTCTCTCCCCTCCATCATGCCATGCGATTGATCAGGCATTCCGCATGCGGCGCCACTTGGCGACGCCGAGGCCACCCAGCAGGCTTAAGCCAGCCCAGCCGGCGGCGGGCAGGGGAACGGCATTCACGGCTACGACACCAACCGCATTCACATCAAAGCCATCGGCATTGCGGTCGCGGCCGGTGCGAGTTTCCGGATTCCAGAAGAAGCTGCGATTGCTCGTGTCCGTCAGCTTGAGATAGTAGAACGGACTGGGCGCATTCACGTTGTTCAGCGAGATGGTGATCAATTCACCGGTTGCCGCGTCATTTCGGATCTGGCCAACATCATAGAAGTGAGTTGGGTCATCCTTCGTGGCGACGGACAACATGGCGGTTTCCGGATAGTTCTGCCGGCTGCCGTTGGTCACCTCGTAGATGATGGCGGAGTCATTGGTGAACTCGGTGCCGAAGGTGAAGATCACCTCGCCACCCATACCGATGCTGTAGAAGTTCACGCCATTGATCGCCGCCTTGTCGGGGCTGCCCAGGGCGTTCGCGAGCTCGCTTCTGTTGCTGGCCACGGCACCGGCAGTGGGGTCGGCGCGATTGCCGCGATGCCCCTCGGGCACCACCGCATCCGTGGCCCAGGTGTAGACAGTGTCGGCCGATGCGGTTTGGGCTTGGCCGGCCAACAGCAACAGCGTTCCGAGTGCACTCAGTCCCATTCCTTTCAGCATGCGTTCGAACCTCATACGCGTCCCTCCAAGTAGTGTCCTTCGTCAGGATGTTGAAACCTGTGGAGCGGCTCAGCGAGGAAACACTCTTCGCGTCACCGATGGGCCAACTCTGCCCCGGATACCCGAAGGCGGCAAACAAGACGGGGCTTATGGCAGGGCCGGATAACTGCGCGGTGTGTACTTTGGATCAAAGGTATCGCTTATTCCGTATGGCCGGATATGACAGGCCGATAACGAGGTCGGATAATGTTGGGGGAGGGAGAAGAAGGCACGGAGGGACAAGGGGAGGAAGGGATGGGGGATGGTGGGACAGATTGGGGAGTGGCGAATCGGCGCTACGGGGTCCGCGAAGCCGCAAGCGTGTCATTGCGTCGGAGGGCGAAGGGAGGAGTACCACGCTTAATTGACAATTGAAAATTGACAATTCTCAATTGCCAATTGAAGAGGCGGGGCGACCCAGGGATGAATCCCTGGGCTTGGAGACGTGGGGGCATGGTCGGCACGGAGAGAGCGTTTGGGTGGGAAGAGAACCCAGGGAGCAAGCTCCCTGGGCGTTATCCGGGTATCGCATCATCCGTTTCAGTGTACAACTGGCTCTGAACCCTCACCCCAGCCCTCTCCCGGAGTACCGGGCGAGGGGGGAAGGGCAGAGGGGAATACAGAATCGAGAATTGCTGTATTACGCCGCCTCGGCAACGCCCGTGAGGCGGGCCAGGTCTTGGCTGCCCAGGACGCGATCGATGTCCAGGAGGATCTTGACCGAGTCGTTGATCTTGCCCATCCCCAGGATGAACGCCGTGTCCACGCTCGCCCCGAAGCTCGGCGGCTCCTCGATCTGCTCCCCCGCGATGTCCAGCACCTCGCTGACGTGGTCCACGATGATCCCCGTGCTCAGCTTCCGCTCCCCC
>JBLNDH010000419.1:0-12305 GCA_050261455.1 Bacillota bacterium | reverse complement strand
AAGCCGTCGTACATCGCGACGTTCTCCTTTTCGAGTTTGATGGCTTCCTGGTAGGCGGCCGCCAACGTTTGCGGCACGTCGATCTTCTTCGAGGCCCAGTCATCCGCGGGCGTCTTGATGTTGTACTTCTCTGCGAGATTCAGGAGAGCCGATCCATGGCGAGCCTCGGCGTGAACGATGCGTGTGAACGGCATCACCTGTCCATACTTGGCAATCACGGCGTTGTAGAACGCCTTCGCCTTGCGCTCGTCATCCAATGCGGCAAGGATCGCCTTCTGTGTTGGATCGAGTTGGGAGGAATTCTGCGCGGGCTGGTTCTGCGCACCCCGCTGACGTCTGCGGCCCGCCGCCGATACATCGACTGCAACGAGCATGACCAGTACCAGGACAATCAGAATGGGTTTTCGAGAGAGCATAGCAACTCCTGTGCAAGAGCCTGAACCAGCGGTCTGCCGTGTGCCCCGGCGCCCGCGTGCAGCTCACGACAGACCTCATCCTGCGGAACACGCGAGCGTCCAGCGGCCGCCGTTCGTTCACGCCCATCACCTGTTGAACGAGTGGGGCCGCGGATTCCTGCGGAGAAATGTGCAACGGGATCGACTTGGCCGCTTGGCGATGTGGCAATGCTTCCTGAGGAGCTCACGCATCAGGACCTACCGAATGTGAAGGATGACCAGAAGGGAGCTGATGCTGATGAACGCCCACAGCGCCAGCCCCTGGACGGCCGCCCGCCAGCCGACAGCCTTGAGCGTGTGTCGGGACAGGTTTGCACCGATGAGGAAGAGCACCAGGATCAGCCCCAGGGTAGCGACGTGCGAGATCGTCGGCGCAGCGCTGGCCACAGCGGGAACCAGACTCCGCGCCACGGATGCCAGCAGAAACACCCCGATGAACCAGGGTAGATCGACTTTGGCCTTTCCCGAACCCGGGGCGGCGTGCGGCCCAGTTGCCACCTTGTGTGCGCGTCCGTGGATGAACGCCATTGCGAACACCAGGGGCACGATCCACAGCGATCGCGAGAGCTTCACCGCGGTTGCGGTCTGCAGGGCGACCTGGCCATACGTCGAAGATGCGCCCACGACGGACGAGATGTCGTGGATCGCCACGCCAGCCCACATCCCGAACTCGTTGTCTCCCGGCTCACGATCAGCGCGGAACTGCAGGCCGGCCGGCTGGGGATCATCCCGGTCGTCGATCTGCCGATCCGTCGCCCCCTGCACTTGCAGAAGCTGCGGGGGAAAGAGGAAGGGCCGCTTGTACGTGAGTTCCTGTCGATTGTGGAGTCGCAATCGCAGCCGAACTGATGCCGGTCTTGTGGGCGATTCATGGGTGGTGAACGTGCGGTCCATGATCGTGTCGCTGGGCCGCAAACCACCTGTGGATCACCGCGACCAGGGACGGGTCCTTGGTCGTGTACCGAATCTGCCCACCATCCGGCAGAGGCGAGTAGCGGATGTCGATCTTCGACGCATTCGCTTCCATTTCCGCCAGCCCTGGCATTTCGCGGCCATGAATCCGCGCGGGATCGGAGAAGTCCCCGTGGCTGAATTTGCCGGCCTCCTCACGCAGGTGCCGCTGGATCAGGGCAATCTGTTCTTTGTCTGCCGGATCTTTGACGATGACCTTCTGGAAACCGCCGTCATCCAGCGATTGGAAGATGTGGGTTGTCTTCTCCAAGCTGAACGGCATGACCTGGGCACCACGTTCCGCAACCTCCGCCTGGCGATTCGGGGCCGATTTGCACGCGACGAACGATGCAAATAACAGCGGCCACAAGCCGATCAGGCGTCGCCACATGGGGAGCCGTTCTGAGGTCCGGAAGGCTTGCGCGCTAAACATTCCCCCGATTCTAACTTCCTGGATGCGCGGTTCGGAATTGGCATTTACTCCGGCTGGAGGAGCAACTGCGAAGCTCGCTCGGCCAGCTGCTGGATTCGCTCGCCGCTCACAGGCGACCTCCGTTTTCAATGCCCAAATCGCCAACACATAACTGCCGGAAACCTTGGAAACCAGCACGCTCCAAGGTCTTGCGGGCATATCTATCTTACATCCGTCGATCACCAGCACCCGTGCGGCACGATGCCCGATCTCCCCAACGTTGGACGCACCGCTGTAACAGAACACGGGGTTCGGAGGTGAACTACCGCGGTACTCGTTGTCGAAATCACTCAAACAGGAACTGCGATCCCACGGCACACTCGCGGCAACGACGTGGGTAGCGGTACCACAGTAGCATCTTCTGCCTCGTGCCAGTGCAATGCGCGGGTGCCAGGATCTGGTCCTCGTACTCCTGCAGCGCATCGAGTGTCATCGCCAGACGATGCTCCGAGGCGGAGAGCAGGTGCATGCCTCCGATAACGGCGTGAATCGGCCCAGCGATGTCGTCGCGGACGTGATTGATCGTGTTGATTACTCCGGCGTGAGCACAGCCCAAGAGCACCACCATGCCCTTGGAGCACCGGAAGTACATGGCCTGATCATCACCCAATGGATCGGGTTGAGTGCACGCCGCGTCCTGATAGAAGCTGCCGCCCGTATCCTCGAAATCATTCCGCCGCGGTACCGGACCAGTGACAAACAGGCCCGGTACAATCTCAGTTGGCCGTTCCGTCAGCACAACGCGTGAGCTGCGATGCAATTGATCGGCCGTACCGGCACAGAGGCTCACCTCGTGGACCGTGCCATCGGCATGCCGGCTGAACTTCGGTTTCAGTGCATCGGGGTGCAGGTACACTCGTGCTGCAGGCGCAATCTGCATTGCCTTGGCCAAACCACCCGAATGGTCATAGTGCCCGTGCGACAGCACGATCGCGTCGGTGCGAGAGAGATCAATTCCCAAGACCCGAGCGTTCCGCGCAAACACGTTTGTCTGGCCCGTGTCAAAGAGCACGTGCTTGCCAGCACATTCGATCCAGAACGACAGCCCATGCTCGGCCAGAAGCCCACGGCCGGAGGCAGTGTTCTCCACCAGAACTGTGATACCCACCGGGCTCACCGCGCACCTCCTACCGCAGGCCGGTCTTTCTCCATGAACTTCCCCACGGCACTTGCTTTCACTTGTCCTGCTTGCATGATCTGAGCTTCGAGCACAAACAGCGGGGATGCATCCCGCGTCACCCGCGCTCGTACGATCGCCTCTTGTCCCGTGCACAGCGGATGGCGGAAACGAACATGCAGGTCGGCGGTGAAGGCGACATGCCCCAAGCTGAAAAGGCAGTTGGTCATTGCCCCGTCCAAGAGGCAGGCCACGACGCCTCCATGGACGATACCCGGATATCCCTCATACCCTTGCTCGCAGGCGAAGGTCGTCGCCACAGAACCGTCTGCCTGAGGAACAAAGCGCACTTGCAGGCCGCCAGGCTGCGCAGGGCCACAGACGAAGCAGGCGGGATGGGCTTCGCTGCAGAGTTGCATGATGCGATCGGGAACCGGAGCACGCTCGATCATTTCTTCTGCCCCCGGCAGTGTCGATGCCGATGCTCGAATCCCGCGCAAGGGTTCTCCCGCTGCTCGGTCGAACCGGCCAGAAAGTCCTTCACCACCTCAAGCGGATCGTCACCGCTATGCCCGACCGACACAGCAATCCCCAACTGATCTAAATGACGGCGGCCCACTTCGCCCATCCCGCCGACCAGGAGCGTGGTGATTCTCATCTGAGCCAGCCAATCGGGCATCGATTCGCATTTGCTGTTGCCTCTCGGTCGACGGATCGTGCGTGTCCGCTCGATCTGACACATCGGTTCCTCCACGTCGCACAGAAAGAAGCCGTCGCTACGGCCGAAGTGCTCGCAGAACACATCCCCAAGAACAGGCACCGCAATCCGCATACTGCTTGATCTCCTCGACGGACTAACACTCATCTGGATTCCGGCCCGCCCGGCAACCGTGATTCCAAGCCGTCGCCTCATCCACCTCATCCATCCATCCGGCGCGGGCATTATCGCGTAAGTCAACCCGTGGCGCAAAGGGCTTGGCGTCCAGGAGCGGTGTGCCATCCAGAATATCCAACTCCGCCACATGCAACGTCGTGCCTTCCCGGCCGAGCAGCGGCACGAGGCTCATTCCGATAGGGTTCGGACGAGTCGGCGTTCGCGTCGCGAAGATGCCGTGCTCTACGTCCTGAAGAAAGATACGGCCTGACCCGCAGTTTCATCTCGCTCACGCGGTCGAACACGTAGATCAGATGCACGTGCGAGAAGCCTTCCAGGTCGGTCAGTCCCTCGGCGTATTCGGGAAATACCTCCACCCGGCCTCGCACCTCGGTTGCGAAGACCGGCTGAATCAGCGTCTGGGCCGGCTCCTGGAAAGGCGAATGGATGATTCCGATCGCCCGGAACCGGAACTCGGGCCTCTCTGGCCCATTCTCTCGCATCATTCTCTCCCATGCCGGTGACAGCCGCCGCCGTGGCCATGGTCGCCGTGACCCTCATGGTGCTGGCAGAGTTGCCCCGTGGAAACCAGCCCGCCGGACACATACTCCTGCACAATCTGCTGTGGCGTGCCGCCGGCCACACCCGTGATGACCTCGATCCCGTATCGGGCCAGGTTCTGCACGGCACCGGCTCCCATCCCGCCGGCAATAACCAGATTCACGCCCGCTTGTGCGAGGATGGCCGGGATTACGCCACAGCCGCCCCCTTCAGGAAGAGGAATCTCCTGACCGTTCGACACCGCCTGCGATCCCTCCTGCACATCACAGATCCAGAATGCCGTGGACTGCCCGAAATGCTGGTTGAACTGGCCGTCGCGGAGCGGCAACGCGATTCGCATGCTCGTTCTCCTTGTTTTCGAGCGGCCCAATGTACTGGTCCTCGCACCGGGCGGGAAGCATTGGGAAGCGACCAGTTTTTCTCGAAATGCAACTCGGTCTCAACGAAATGAAATTCCTGCAACTCTCGACGCAGTCGTGAATCTATTGAGTCTCAGACAATTACTAGCCCTCAAAGTAGTGTTGTTCCTTGCCAAGAAAGCGGTGTAACCAAGAAGAACGAGCGAAGTCGGTGCTGGTCATGACGAATCGCCTCCAATTCGCTGCAGGCGATGGTTTCGATCTGGGCGGTGCTCAGTGATACGAAGTTGCCCAACTGGTGGTACTTGGAGCAGCGTCGCCAAGCCCGCGTGTTTCGCTGCCGCTGTCGCAGGAATCCCGCAACCTACCTGGCTGGACTGGAAGACCAACTCCTCAAGCCAACTTTGCCGTCTTAGATCAGTCCACGGGAAGGCGAAAGGACCGCATTGTCGCGATGACCTGACATCATGGGCGTTCCATCCGTAGAGACACTTTCGTTATTGGGTGGACTTATTCAGGAAAAAAACATCTCTGAACAATCCATCCATGTAAGATTTGTAAGCACAATAGGTAAGCGAGGTTTGACGGCATTGGCCTCATCGGCTAATCTATCAACCCCGCTAAGGAGAGGTGCCGGAGCGGCTGAACGGGCCGGTCTCGAAAACCGGTTGGCCCGCAAGGGTCACCAGGGTTCGAATCCCTGCCTCTCCGCTGGCAAAACCCCCGGGGAAACCGGGGGTTTTGCATTTTTCCAGCCGGGGTAGCCCCCCTGCTTTCGTGCTATCCTGTAACCGTTCTTGACCGTTTTTCTCACCCAATGCGCCAAGCGCGAGGCGGTGGAATTGGCGGGCTGAGCCGTTGCGTCGTGAGCCGTCTCGCTATCGGTCCCAGTCGCTTTGGCTTCTTGGACGGTCAGCCCCGGTAGCTCCGGGCCTCGTTCGGCCACGGCATTGTCCGCCAGCTTGAAGCTGCGAGTGTAACGGTCCACGAGCGACAGGCTTGAAACCCGCATCAGTTCCTGCGCCTCCCGTGGTGTGGCCTTGTTGTGTTCGAACAGCCAGACGCCGCGGGTATGCCGCAGTGCATGGAAGTCGGCGTACAAGCTCCGCTCATCGACATAGGCCAGGAAACTGGATTCCTCTCGCTGCTTTCGCTCCTGCTCCATCTGCGCCTCGTCTATCCATGCTTGCCGAGCCGCAGCCAAGTCGGCCCGCAGCATCCGAATGGCATTCTCCTTCTGGGGCACCACCAAGGCCTTCGCCTGGGGTATCTTGCCGGCCACGTAGGTGCGTAGCATTTCCACCAACTCCGCCCGAAGTGGCGACGTGGTCCCCTTTCGTCGCTTTTCGCCTGTGGCGCCGATGGTCACGGTGCCGGCCTCCAGGTCGAAGCTCGCCCGCGTCAGGCTGCGCAGCTCATTCTGGCGCAGGCCCGTCTCCACGGCGAAGCGGTAGAGCATCACCCGCTGACGCAGACGTTCCAGAATGCTGGGCCATTCTTGGTGCAACTGCTCGCAGCGACCGGCTATGTAACGCACATAGCCTGCCATGGTCGTGGCGTAGACGCCCGATCGGGCCTGATGCTGACACCGGGTCAGCCCCGCTGAGGGGATATCTCCCTCGCAGACTTCCAGAATCAACACCCGGGCCCGGATGCTTTGGCCTTTGGGGATATCCTCGCCGGTGGACAAGATCATGCCCCGGGGCGGCCGCACACTGCCGTCGGCCTGCATTCGACTTCGGCCGGCATTGTTTCCTTGGGCGCGGAGAATCCGATCGGCTCGCTCATGCCAGCGTGCCACATCGTAGGGCCCCCGTTGGGGGCAAAGTCGTCCACCACCAGCAGCGTGTCCTTGGCCCAGAACAGCAGTGCTTCCAGCGCGTTGTCCGTGCTGCTCCAGGACGCCCGCAGATGACGGGCATCGCTGCGGGAGCCGAAGAACCGCTGGATCAGCGAGGCCAACTCGCTTTTGAAGACTCCGGAGGGCCCACTCACGTGCAGGCCAAAGTCGCAACAGCCCAACGCCGCCCGCCAGGGGACGCAGAAGAGCGGCAGGATGATCGGGTCCGAGGCCAACTCCAGCAGTTGCAGAGTCCCTTGGATGGCGGCCTTCAGCACCTCGCTCCGGCGGGTTGGGCAGCGCATGGTGCTCCAAGGCGCCCGGGCAGCTTGAATGGATTCCCTCCCCCGGACCTGAGGCCCCCAAAGCACCCTGTGCATGCAGATAGACCCAATCCCTGCCGATCAGTCGCCAGCCCGTATGGGTATAGATCATCAGCCGTCGGGGTTTGCCCGAGAGCAGCTGGATCGCTACGCGGGCATGGTCGCGGAGGTTGTTGCTGGGAAACACAATGGCTGCCCCGCCGAACTGTTCGGTGGCCCAGTTCATGGCCGCGAAGCGAGCGGCAGGAACCAGGAAGGTCTTGGTCGTGCCATCCAGGGTGGCCGCGATCTGGAAGACGGTCTGCCGCTCGGCCCCGTCATCCCGCACGATATCGGCCACGATCCGGGCCGTGAAGTTCGTCAACTGCACCAGGATCTTGCCTTCCCGGCTGATCCTCTGCCAAAGGATGCCGGCGGGGGTCTCCACATAGGGCACGCCCTCGGACGGCGGGGTTTGGAGGGTCGCCGGGCTGGGCGAAAGACGCAGCATCGCCGCGGCGGCCTTCACGGCAGGCGTGCTATTGACTTGGATGTTCAGCCCGGTAATCTTCCTTGCAGGATCTGGGCTTCGTCTGTATTTGGGGCCGCGACCTAAGGGTGTACCAAGCTGTTATAAACTGCCGTTCGCGTGGATGTTTGGGCTGAGGTTGCGCGATTGTGGGAATCGCGGCTGAGGCCCTGGGCTAATGTATCGCTCCGCGCGTTCCGCAAGCCGCTCGAGTGGGTTGCACATCCGTTGGGTCCCCCACAAAAAGGGTATGGACATGCTCGTTGCGCCCGAGGAAGGAGACCATCGTGAGGCGGGTTCCACGGCTTGGGAGTCTTTGGACTGCGTTGCGGCCGGTGCTGAAGGGCATCTTCGAGACCTATCGGCGACGAGTGCCGCTGCCGGTGTACGGTATTGAGCCGTTGGAGGAACGGCAACTGTTATCTGACACGATGAGTTCCACTTTCACGCCTTACCCCAATGGGACCGACAACGACATCGCCTTTGACAGCCAGGGCAACCTGCACATTGCCTACTACGATACAAGCACAAAGGAATTGAAATACGCCATTCGTCACGCCGACGGGTACTGGTTTAAAGAGCAAACGATAGATAGCGGGCTGGCTGGGGGCGAGGGGGATGGTGGGCGGCAGATCTCGATCGCCATCGACAAGAGCGACCGGCCGGGCGTGGCGTATGTGGGGTATGAGAACGGAACCAAGAAACTCAAATACGTCCGGCGCAACAGCGACGGGAGTTGGGGGGGCCCGGATTTTATTCAGGTGAATAGCAATAAGCTCACTGGAGAGCATCCATCGTTGGTCTTCAGCCAGACGACCACGGCGCCGTTCATCAGTTACTACGATCCTGGTACCCTGGATCTGAAATACACGTTCTACAGCGAAGAGCTGAATCAGTGGAACGACAAGGTCGTTGATACCGCTGGCGATGTGGGCAGCTACAGCAGCATTGCCATCAACCCGAATACCGGAAGGCCGGCCATTGCGTATGCGGATGACACCCTGAAGCGACTGAAGTACTGGGAGCAGACCAGCGCGACTGCGTCCTCGACCAAGGTGTTCAATGGATCGGGCGATACCTACGGGAAGGTCGTGTGCATGTCGCTGTCGTACCAGCAGATCAGCTCAACCCCCGGGGTACTCGCCCCCGCCATCAGCTACTGTGATGACGCTTTGGACGATTTGCGATACGTCCAGCGCAGCGGCAGCAATCCGAGCGATCCCTGGGCGGCAGAGACGATTGTGTCATCGGGCACAACCGGCTGGTACTCCAATCTGCTGTTTCCCCGCCTGCACACCAGTTCGGATTATCCCACCATCGTCTATTACGACGTGGGGCGGGACCAATCGCAGATTGCCTGCAAAATCGGCGGGGTGTGGCAGGTGCACAGGCCGACCGATGGATTCAATTGCGGAAGCCTCATGGCCGCCGACAACGCGACAAATGGGAACATCGCCTTCAGCAACCTGCAGACGGGCAATCCCGGATTGTATGTGTACCTGATGGCCAACGCGGGCGTGGATCTGGGCGTGGACTATGGCGTAGATCCAGACGTGGATCCGAAGATATACGAATCAGCGTCCGTGACTTTGAAAGTGGCAGGCCTTGAATGCAATAACACGACGGCAACCTATCACTGGGTCGGCCGCGACAGCAGTGGCAATGTCGTATTCGATCAATCTGGGCTCTTGGATCCTACTGTACAAGAAACGGAAGTCTCATCAGGAGCTCTCGCTGAGGGGGAGTACACCTTCACGTGCGACATCCAGGACTCCAAGGGCTATGTCGCACCGATGAGATGAAGGTAACCGTGTCCAATGCGTGCCCCGTCGCCTACATTGACTTGATCAGCACTCCTTGCCAAGAGGGGATGCTCATCAGTGTAAGCGGGCATGCCACGGACCCGGGCAACGATCCGCTGACCTACACGTGGGAGGTGTATCGGGAAGGCACACCGGTTTCGTACACGAGCATAGTGCCCGGCGATTCGATGATCGTTTTCAATCCGCGGGAGCACGGTATCTACCAGGTCGTGCTGACGGCTACGGATGATGGGGGAGCCTATGGTAGCAGCGATCCGTGGTACTTTGCAGTGGATGAGGTGAACAACGCCCCCAGTTTTACCAAGGGCTCCAATCAGGTGGTGACGGAAGACCCGGGGAAACAGACCATCAACAATTGGGCCACAAGCATTTCGGCGGGGGCGTCGGACGAAAGCGGCCAGACGTTGACCTTTGAGGTGACCACGAACAATGATGCGCTATTCATGGACAGGCCGGCGGTCGATCCGGCGACGGGCACGCTGACGTACACGCCGGCGGCGAACGCCAATGGAGTGGCCACCGTTACGGTGAAACTGAAGGACAATGGCGGGACCGCTTTGGGCGGCCAGGACACCTCGGCTGGGCAGACCTTCACGATCACAGTGAATCCGGTGAATGATGCCCCGGTGTTGTCGGGTTCGAACAACCTGGCGGCGATCGCTGAAGATGCGGGCGGGAATACGGGGACGCTGGTCTCGGATCTGGTGGCCGGGAAGATCACGGACGTGGACAGCGGGGCGGTGCAGGGCTTTGCCATCACCGCGGTGGATACCACCGGTGGCAGTTGGCAGTACACGATGGATGGCGGGGCGAGTTGGACGGCCGTGCCTGCCGTGAACAATGTTGCGGCGTTGCTGCTGCCGGCCAACGCCAACACCCGGGTGCGGTTTGTGCCCAATGCCAATTGGAACGGGATAGTGGCCAATGGCCTGACGTTCCGGGCCTGGGACCAGACCAGCGGTGCGGCGGGCGCGACCGCGGACACCACCAACAACGGGAGAATCACGGCCTTCAGCACGGCCACGGCAAGTTCCAGTATTACCGTGAATGCGGTGAACGACGCGCCGGTGTTGTCGGGTTCGAATAACCTGGCGGCGATCAATGAGGATGTGGCTATAGCAAATAACTCCGGAACGCTGGTGTCGGATCTGATTGCCGGGAAGATTACGGATGTGGATGCTGGAGCGGTGCAGGGCATCGCGGTGACTGCGGTGAGCAACAGCAACGGCGCGTGGCAGTACACGACGGATGGCGGGGCGAACTGGTCGAACTTCGGAACTCCCACCACCTCCGCCGCCCGCCTGCTGGCGGCCACTGCCAGCACCCGGGTGCGATTTGTACCCAATCCGAATTGGAACGGAGCCGTGAGTGGTGGCCTGACTTTCCGGGCCTGGGACCAGACCAGCGGTGCGGCGGGCGCGACGGCGGGTACCAGCAGCAATGGCGGAAGCACCGCCTTCAGCACCGCCACGGCCAGTGCCAGCATTACGGTGAATGCGATCAACGATGCTCCGATGCTTTCTGGGGCAAACAACTTGGCGGCGATCAATGAGAATGTGGCTTTAGCGAGCAACCCGGGGACGCTGGCGTCGGACTTGGTGGCCGGGAAGATCACGGATGTGGATGCCGGGGCGGCGCAGGGCATTGCTGTGGTAGCGGTGGATACGGCCTATGGGAGTTGGCAGTACACCATGGATGGTGGGGTGAGTTGGACGACCCTGGCCGGCGTGACGAATGCGGCGGCGCTGTTGCTGGCGGCGGATACGAATACACGCGTGCGATTTACACCCGGCACGGATTGGAACGGGACGCTTGCGGGTGGGATCACGTTCCGAGCATGGGATCGGACCAGCGGGGCCGCGGGAGTCAGGGCCGACACCACGGTCAATGGCGGATCGACGGCTTTCAGCGCGGCCAGCTTCGCTGCCAGTATCACCGTGAATGGGGTGAACGATGCGCCGAGCTTCACCAAGGGAGCGGATCAGGTGGTCTTGGAGGACGCGGGGGCGCAGGACGCGAGCAACTGGGCCACGGCGATCTCGGCGGGGGCGGCCAATGAAGGGGCGCAGACGCTGACGTTTGCGGTGACGACCGATAACGACTTGCTCTTCTCGGTGCTACCGGCGATCGACAGCACCGGCAAGCTGACCTATACGCCAGCGGCGAACGCCAATGGGGCGGCGACGGTTACGGTGAAGTTACAGGACAATGGCGGGACGGCTTTCGGTGGGGTGGACACCTCCGCTTCGCAGACGTTCACGATCACCCTCACGCCGGTGAACGACGCACCGAGTTTCAGCACGGGTGCGAATCAGACCATCGCTGAAGACGCCGGGGCGCAGACCGTGGTGGGTTGGGCCACGGGGATCTCCAAAGGGGCGGCGAACGAGGTGAATCAGACGCTGAGCTTCTTGGTGGCGACGGACAACAACGCGTTTTTCTCGACGCTGCCTGCTGTTGATCCGACGACGGGGACCCTGACATACACGCCGGCGTCGAACGCCAATGGGGTGGCGACGGTTACGGTGAAGCTGAAGGACGACGGCGGGACGGCTTGGGGTGGGGTGGACACCTCGGCCGAGCAGAGCTTCACGATCACGATCACGCCCGTCAACGACGCTCCGGTCTTGTCTGGCACGGCGGACCTGGCGGCGATCGATGAGGATGCGTTCAACAACGCTGGTACGCGGGTGTCGGACCTGATCGTGGGTCAGATCACGGACGTGGACAGCGGGGCCAAGCAGGGCATCGCGATCACGGCTGTGGACAGCACCCATGGCACCTGGGAGTACAGCACCAACGATGGCACTAGCTGGACGGCCATTGCGGGGGTGACGGATGCGACGGCGCTGCTCTTGGCATCGGATGCGAACACGCGGGTGCGGTTTGTGCCGGCGGCGGACTGGAACGGGACGATCACGGACGGGATCACCTTCCGGGCCTGGGACCAGAGTACGGGCGTGGCGGGCGCGATGGCGGACACCAGCAGCAATGGTGGGATCACCGCCTTCAGCATGGCCAC
>JBLNDH010000418.1:0-17126 GCA_050261455.1 Bacillota bacterium | reverse complement strand
GTTCTGCCGCTCGATGATCTTTTGAAGGTCGGTGTCGCGGCTGGTGATGCTCTCGCGGAACTGCTCGAGGACCTTGGCGCTGGATTCGGTGCTGCGGCCCATGTCGGCGATGGCGGAGCCGACCTGACGCAGATTGTCGGCAATGGCTTCGTTGTGCTGATTCACTTCCTGGGTGCGCTGGTGCAGCGAATGAAGCAGTTCCTTCTGATCGGCGCTGGCCTCGGTGACTTTGGAGAGGATATCGTTGAGTCGGCTTTGCTGATCGACCTGCTGCTCAATCTGCTCGCCGATGGCTTTGAGCGTTTCGCCTTGGGCGCGAGCGGCTTCGGGGATAGATTGGAGGGCCTCGGGAATGCGGGCAAGATGGGAAATGATCTCTTCCTGGCGCTGATTCTGTTTTTCCAGATTATTGCGAATGGTGCCCATGAGGTCGGAAAGGGAATGGAAGGCCTGTTGGAGGCCGGCGATAGCGGCATCACGCCGGGCCCAGGGGCGGAAAATGGACAAGCGGGTTTCGACCTGCTCGACGGCGGGCGCTTCGGCAGCTTTGGCTTCGGAAACAACGTTTCCATCTTGCCGCGGGCTCTTGAACCACTGGCCAATACGGGAGAAGAAATTGTTCTGCTCGCTCATGGGTGGACTCGCTCCATCGAGTAGGTTGGTTTGACAGCCATTTGGGGCAACTCTAACATCCGCGCCGGATGGGTCAACGGACGAACTATACTCTGCGGTTGATTTTCGGGGTAGCGCTGATGGTATGGGGAATGGGGGGATGTGGGCCGCGGCCGCAAACGCCGGACCGGCTAGCGGCTAAGCATCCGCGGGTGGCTTCGCTGGTGCCGGCGGCGACGGATCTGCTGATTGGAATGGGGGCAGGAGATCATTTGGTTGCCATCAGCAATTACGATGTCGATCGGCCGGAGACGCGGGGCTTGCCACGGGTGGGGGATTACCAGAGTTTTGATTGGGAACAGATCAGTGCGGCTCGTCCCGATGTGATGATGGTGTTCATGTCGCCGGAGCGAGTGCCGGAGGGGCTCAGACAGCGGGCGGAACAGTTGAAGATCCGCCTGCTGAACGTGCGGACGGAACGGCTGGAGGAGATTTACGAGGCGATGGCGAAACTGGGGGAGGTGGTGGGGGAGCGGGAGAAGGCAGCTGCGGCGCAGCGGGAACTTCGCGCCCAGGTGGAAGCGGTGCGGCAGAAGGTGGCGGGGCGGGTGAAGGTGCGGACGCTCATCGTGCGGGAGAAGAACGCGGATGGGGTGGTGGGGCGGGGAACGTTTCTAAACGACATCCTGGAGATTGCGGGCGGGGAGAATGTGATCCAGGCGGAGGGGTGGGTGAATATTGATCGAGAGATGTTGTTGTCGCTCAAGCCGGAGGTGATCCTGGAGTTGTTGCCGGAGGCGTCGCCGCAGGTGGTGGAGGAGGCGAAGCGATTCTGGGACGGCTTGCAGGAGGTGCCGGCGGTGAGAGATGGGCGGGTGTATGTGATGACGGAATGGTATGGGCAGCAGCCGGGGTCGCATGTGGGGGAGTTGGCGGGGAAGTTTGCGGAGGTGTTGGGGGGGCCGCAGATGAACGCGGATGAACGCAGATAAAGAATGCATGGGCGGGCCGCCCATGCCACGTTGAGAAGATGGCCGTGCTGCGGTGTGATGGGTGTAGAGGTGGTAGAAGGGTACGCATGAAGCGATGGAGTTTAGGTCGGTTGCTTCTCACGATCGGCGGCAGCGTGGTGCTGTGGGCCGGGCTGGGGGCGGCGTGTCTGCTGGTGGGATCGACGGGCAGCGTGGGGATTCCGACGTGGGGGCAGTTTCAATGGCGGGTGGAGTCGGTGCTGCTGGCATCGCTCATTGGAGCGGCGCTGGCGGCGGCGGGGGTGGTGTATCAGGCGATTCTGCGAAATCCGCTGGCCGATCCGTATCTCCTGGGGGTGAGTAGCGGGGCGTCGTTGTTCGCGTATCTGTGGCAGTTTCGATTTGCCGGGAGCGTGGCGGCGGTGTGGGTGGCGCTGACGGGGCGGGCGGCGAATCAACAGGTGTTTGCCTTCCTGGGGGCGGCGCTGTCGGTGATGGTGGTGTTTGGATTAGCGAGCCGGCGGGGGCGAATGGAGCCGATCACGCTGCTCCTGGTGGGGGTGATTGTGAACGCGGTGAATGGGGCGCTGTTTCTCTTGATCAATGCGTTGTACAAGGATCAGCCGGGTTCGGGGGGCGCGTTGAACTTCCTGATTGGGGGAATCCAGACGACATTGACGACGCAGGATAAGGCAGTGGCGGCGGTGGCCATTGCGGGCGGCTGGGTGGCGTTGATGTCGCTCAGTGGACCGCTTGGGGTGGCGTCGCTGAGCGAGAGCGAGGCGGAGTCGCTGGGGGTGCGGATTCATGCATTGCGGTGGGTGTCGCTGATTCTGGCGTCGCTGATGACGGCATCGGCGGTTGCGATCAGCGGGCCAATCGGATTCGTGGGACTGGTTTGCCCGCATCTGGGGAGGCTGATTGCAGGGGGAGATCCGCGGAAACTGCTGCCGGTGGCGACGGGGTTGGGGGCGGGGTTATTGGCGGTGGCGGATGCGGCGTCGCGGTATCTGGCGGGGGAGGGGTATGCGAGGACGCTGTTGCCCGTGGGGGTGTTAACGGGATTGCTCGGTGGACCGTTTTTCCTGGTGCTGCTCTGGCAAAGCCGGCGGCGAGGGCTGGCGGAGGTGGGACGATGAGCAACCTGCTGCAGGCAAGGGATGTGGAGTTTGCGTATGGGGAGCGGGCGGTGCTGCGCAAAGTGTCGATGTCGCTGGCTGCGGGCGAAATCGTGGCACTGCTCGGGCCGAATGGGAGCGGCAAGAGCACATTGATCAAATGCTTGTTGGGGCATCTGCGGGCGAAGGGAGACATCCAATGGGAAGGGCGAGCGCTGGGCGCGTGGCGGCGGCGGGAATTGGCGAGGCGCGTGGCGTATTTACCGCAGTCGCCGGTGTGGGAGGCGGAGCAGACGGTGTTGGAGGTGATGCGATTGGGAAGATCGCCGTACTGGCAGGCGTTTGGGATTGAATCGGCGCGGGATGTGGCGGTGGTGAAGGAGGTCAGCGGGCTGTTGGGGTTGGATGAGTTGCATGGTCGGCGGATGGATGAGATTTCGGGCGGGCAGCGGCAGCGGGTGTTTTTGGGGCGGTGTTTGATTCAAGAGCCGCGGGCGATGCTTCTGGATGAACCCAATACGTTCCTGGATCTGCGGCATCAGGTGGAGATGAGCCAATTGTTGCGGAAGCTGGCCAGGGAACGATCGATCGGCGTGTTGATGGCGTCGCACGATTTGAACCTGGCGGCGGGGTTCGCGGATCGGTTGGTGTTGCTGCAGGAGGGGACGATCGTCGCCAATGGGACGCCATGCGAAGTGCTGCAGGCGGATTTGCTGGAGAGGGTGTATGGGGTGGCGATGGAACGGGTTGAGCGCGGCCAGGGCAAGACACCGGTGATGGTGCCGGTTGTTGAGGGCGAATTGAAAAACGAGTAGGGCGGTCAGGTTGCTCTGCGATGGCGTCGCAAGCCGAGGAGGACGGCCAGCGCCAGCAGGGGGGCTGCCGGCTCGGGGACAAGGATCACGGCGCCGGGGGCGAGAGTGGCGGTGCGGTAATGGAGGGCAATTCCATTGAGATCGAGGATGGAGCCAGGGTTCATAATGAGATGATCGACGTAGAGTCCCTCAGGCCCGGCTTGGTTATCGAAGAGATCGACGAGACGGAGGCGGCCGGGGGTTTCGCCGCCGATGGTGAGGGTGCCAAGGGCGAAGTTGGCCAGGTACGGATCGGCAGCGGTGTCGCGCAATTGGCTGGCGACTTCGAGCGTGCTCCAGCGATCGGTGTTGGATTCGAAAATCAGATTGAGGGCTTGCAGTTCATTGGCGGCGTAGGCGGAAGTCTGGTGGTTTTCGAAATCGGCTGCCAGGAAGTGAACGGTCGCGCTGGTAGACGTCTGGAGATGGCTTTGTTGGTTCAGGGTCAGGCGGCGGGTGATGCGGAGGTCGGCAGTGGATGTGAGGGTTAATGTTCCGCCATCCAGGCTAGCTTCGGTGACTTGGAGGGTGCCGGCGGTGAGGGAGTAACGGGCACTTGGGCCGATGAGGAGGGTGTTGGTGAGATTGGTGCCGCCGGCTTGCATGAATCGTCCGTAGCCCCACTCGTCGCCGAGGACCAGTTTTTGGGCTTCAAGGCGGCCGGCGTTGAGTTGGTAGCCGAGGCCTTTGTTGTCGTTGTCGCCGTAGACGGTGAGGGTGCCGGCGACGCGGTGGACGCCGCCGTCCTGGACGAAGTGGCCGTAGCCGGGGTAGGCGATTTTGGCATCGCGGGTGCGCAGCTCGCCATCGACGAGGTTGTAGACGCCGTAGCCGTAACCGTCGCTGGTGGACAGGAGGGTGGCATCGACGGTGCCGCCGCGTTGGGTGAAATCGTGGGCGAGGATGAAGTGACGGGCGTAGACATCTCCGCCGGTCTGCGTGGAGGCTCCGCCGATCACGAGCTTGCCTTGGGCGTTGATGGAGCCGGTGGGGAGGACGGAGAGGCCGCCGGCGAATTCGAGTCGTCCTTTGGTGGGGATGGTGATGGAACCGCCGACGAGTTGGACGGGATCGTTGAGGACGCCGGAGCCGGAGAAGCTTTGATTGGGTGCCAGGACGAGCGGGGTGCCGCCGACGTGGGTGAGGCCGAGGTTGCTGAAAGAGCGGAAGGCAGTGGCGGGGTCGAAGCCGGGGGGCACCACGAGGAGGGAGTCGCTGCCGAGGTGGAGGGAAGCGGATTGGGTGTTGAGCAGTTGCCCGTGGCCGAAATCGAGGATGGAGGCGGGGCCGAAGGTGAGGCTTACGTCTTGGCCGCCGAGGTCGAAGGCGCCGGCGACGTTGATGTCATTGCCGAGGGAGAGGGAGCCGCCTTTGAATTCGAAGTGTCCGTTCTTCCCGATGCGAAGGTGGTCGATGGAGAGGGCGCCGCCGGTTTGGATGATGCCGCCGTTGCCGCGGAAGTCGTAGCGATAGGCGATCTCCATCTCGCCGGCGTGGAATTGGCCATTGGAAAGCTCGTAGGTGTGGGGATTTTGGAAGCTGCCGCCGAGCATCACGATGGAGGCGTTATGGATGCCGCCGGTTTGGCGGAACAGAGAAGCTCCGTACGCATAGTAGATGCCGAATCGTTCTTCATAGGCGGTTAGTTGGCCGCCGGATAGCTCGTAGATGCTGGTGGCATTGCGGTCGTAGGCACTCACGGTGAGGGTGCCGAGGCTGCTGGTTCCACCGGACTGGTGGAATGTGCCGTTGATGGAGAGTTCGCCGGCTTCGAGTTGGGCCTGGCCGCTCATGTCATAGGTTCTGGCGCTGAGGGTGCGTTGGACGGTGAAAGTGCCACCGGTGTGGGTGAAGTTGCCGACGGTGGCGGTGTCGGCGGTGAGCTGGCCGCCGGCCAGTTCGTAGGTGCCATCGCTGGAGGTTCTGAGCGATTTGACGGTATGTTCGCCGCCGGTTTGGAGGAAGTGAGAGTTGCCGTCGTGCTGTTCGGCGGTGGCGATGAGCTTGCCGGCGGAGATGCCACCGGGGGCGTTGTAAGCATTCCAAAATTTGCCGGTGCCCAGATCGACCAGGCCGCCGGAGACGGTGAGGGGGCCGGTCAGGTCGATCTTGCCGCCGGGGGTGGCGGCGAGGGTGCCGCGCACCTCGACGGGGTCGCTGATGACGCCGATGCCACGCACGGTTTGATTGGTGTCGATGAGCAGGGTGGTGCCTACCTGATGGACCAAGCCTTGGTTCTCGAAGCTATGGAAGGCACTGGCGGGATCGAAGCCACGGGGGAGGATCAGGAGGGATTCCGGGCCGACGCTCAGGGTGGCCTGGTTGGTGTTGGTCACGGTGCCGGGGGCCCAAATGGCGATGACCTGTGGGCCGATGTCGAGGGCAGCGGTGCCGTTGGCGAAATCGAGGGTGCCACCGAGGAACATGCTTTGGCCGACGTGCAGGGATCCGCCGGCCAGTTCATAGCGGGCGCCGCGTTGCACATCAAGGGTGTTGGTGGTGTTGGTGCCGCCGGTCTGCCGCAGGACGCCGGCATAGGTCTGGTTGTTGGAGGTGTATGTCTTGAGGGTTTGCGTATCGGCGGCGAGGGTGCCCGATTCGAGGGCGTAGGTGCCGTAGGACAGGGTCAGGGAGGTGTCGATGTGAACGGTGCCGGCGGCTTGTTGGAAGGCGAGGTTGGTGGATTGGAGATCGACGCTGCGGGCGGAGAGACTGCCGGATTGGAGGATGTAAGGGGAGTTGAGCAGAACGTTGCCGGTGGTATGGGTGCCGGCGAGTTGACGGAATGTGCCGCGTCGGACGGAGAGGCCACCGGTGGTCAATTCTCCGCCGCGGAGCTCGTAAGTGCCTTCGCCGGTCTGTCCGACGCGCAGTGCGCCGAGGATGGTGGAGGAGGTGTTGGCTTCCTGGATGAATTGGGCGGTGCCGGAGTTCGGGGCAAGTTGCAGGGTTTGGTTCACGAGCAGTTGCCCGCCTTGGAGGTAATAGCGGGCGGAACCACTGACGATATTGCCCATGTTGAGGTAGTCGAAAGTGGCGCTGCCGCCGGTTTGCTGCACACACCCACCAATGCCATAAATTCCGGTGGAACTGCCGATGTAGAGAATGTGGGCAGTTGGGGAGGAGTCGCGGATCAGGGTGGTGCCAGTGTTGTCGATGACAGCAGTACTTTGGGCGGAGGGGACGCCTTGGCTCCAGTTGGCCGGGTCAAACCAGTCCCCCGGGGTCCTGGGGTCGTGCTGCCAGAGGGTCTGCTGGGCCCAGGCCGAGGGGGCCATGCCCAAGGCGGCGACGACAGCGACTTTTAGGTAATGCGTACGCGGGCGGTGCGAATGGGTCATGATCCCTTCCCCGGGGTTTCCACCTTTGGCTACACAGCTTTTGGTGAACTATACCTCGTGGGATCGGGCAGGCCAGCGGCTTGAAAGCCATTTTTGCGGAGAATGCAGCTATCACAATGCCCGCAGGCCAAACCTTGGGAATCTGGGTCGTAGCAGCTATGGGTAAGGGAGTAGTCAACGCCCAGGGAGGCGCCGGTGCGGATGATCTGGGCTTTGGTCAGCTGTTGCAGGGGAGCATGGACTTTGAAAGGCGTGGCGTCCGGCTGGGTGGTCATTTTGGTGGCGAGATTGGCCATGGCTTCGAAGGCGGCGATGAACTCCGGCCGGCAGTCGGGATAGCCGCTGTAGTCGATGGCATTGACGCCGATGAACACGTCGCGGACGTCAAGCACCTCGGCCCAGGCCAGGGCATAGCTGAGGAAAATCGTGTTGCGGGCGGGGACGTAAGTGATCGGGATGTCGGTGCCCATCTGCGACTCATCGCGGTCCTTGGGAACCGTGATATTGTCGGTCAGGGCGCTTTTGCCAAATTGCCGCAGGTCGATCTTGATGACGCGGTGCTCGGCCACCTGATAGGCATGGGCAACGCGTTTGGCGGCTTCGAGTTCGTAGCGATGACGCTGGCCGTAGTCGAAGGAGAGCGAGTAGAGGGGGGCGAAGCCTTGGTCCTTGGCAATGGCGAGGCACGTGGTGGAGTCCAGGCCGCCGCTGGTGAGTACAATGGCTGGCTTAGGGTTGCGATTCATGGGTAAAATTGTATCGTTCGCGATCGGCATCTGCATGGGGAGGGGAAGACTTGTGGGTGTCGGCCTGTCGAAGAGTCGGACGGCGTTGGGAAGAAGCGGGTGAAGGGACGAGGATTGGCAGAATGAAGATTCACGAATACCAGGCGCGTCAGATCTTGAGTGAAAATGGGATTCCGGTTCCGCCCGGCGAGGTCGTGCGAAGTGCCGACGAGGCGGCGGAGGCAATCAACCGGCTGAATCGGCCCATGTGCGTGGTTAAGGCGCAGGTCTATGCGGGCGGGCGAGGGAAGGCCGGGTTTGTGAAGCTGGTCCATACCGCGGAGGAGGCCCGGCAGGCGGCGGAGTTCATGCTGAGCCACCGGATGGTGAGCGTGCAGACCGGACCCGAAGGCGTGCCGGTGAGCGTGCTGCTGGTGGCCCCGGGAGTGGATATTGCCAAGGAATATTACGTGGGCATTACGGTGGATCGCGGGCGGAATACCGTGACGCTGATTGCCTCCAGCGAAGGGGGCGTGGAGATTGAAGAGGTTGCCCGGCGTTCTCCGGAGAAGGTGTTGAAGGAGCCGATGCATCCGCTGTTGGGGCTTCAGGGATTCCAGGCAAGGGACATCGCCTACCGGCTGGGGTTCAAGGACAAGCTGGCCAACGAAGCGACCAAGCTGATGATGAATCTCAGCAAGGTGTTTTCCAAAACCGATGCCTCATTGGCGGAGATCAATCCCCTCGTGGTGACGACAGACGGACGGCTGATGGCGATCGACGCCAAGATCAATTTCGATGACAACGCCCTGTTCCGGCATCCGGAGATTGTGGCGATGGAGGATGAGTCGCAGGAGAAGCCTTTGGATGTCCGAGCGCACAAGGCGAATCTGAATTACATCGCCTTGGATGGAACGATCGGCTGCCTCGTGAACGGGGCGGGCCTGGCGATGTCCACGATGGACATCATCAAGCTCCATGGGGCGGAGCCGGCCAATTTCCTGGATGTGGGTGGGTCGGTGAGCGCGGAGGGGGCGATCGAAGCGTTTCGGATCATCCTGTCGGATCCGAAGGTCAAAGGGATTCTCGTGAATATCTTCGGCGGAATCGCCAAGTGCGACACCATTGCCAGTGCCTTGGTCGCGGCCGGGCGGGAGGTGGGGTTCAGCGTTCCGGTGGTGGTGCGATTGGAGGGGACGAACGTCGAGAAGGCACGCGATATCCTCGACGATGCCAAGAGCGAGCTGCCGACCCTGATCTCGGCGACGGATTTGACGGACGCCGCAAAGAAAGTAGTCGCCGCGGTATCGCAGTAGGCAAGCGATTCCCTGTTTAGCGGCGGCCCGCAGGGCCGGGCTGCCTCATCCTTTCTCCAGATGTCCATCCCCTGCAACCCCCTTCACAGGATCCGTTGCATGTAGATGACATCGAGCCAGCGATCGAACTTGTTGCCCACTTCACGGAGATGGCCGCAGGCTTCGAAGCCGAGTTTGCGGTGCAGGGCCAGGCTGGCTGCCTGGGAGCTGTCGATCAAGGCGACGATGGCGTGGTGGTTGACGGCACGAGCACGTTGGATCAGGTCGGTCAGGAGGGTGGTGCCCACGCCTCGGCGATGGACGTCGTGGCGGACATAAACGGAGTCTTCAACGGTCTGGGCGTAGGCACAGCGGGGATGGAAGCGGGAGAGGGAACCCCAGCCGACAACCTGTCCATCGAGTTCGGCAACGGTCACGGCGTGCCGCGGCCCATGCTCGGCAAACCACGCTTGTCGCTCCTGCGAAGTGTCGGGCTCTTTCTGATACGTGCAAGTGGAGTGGAGCACGTAATAGTTGTAGATCTCATTAATGGCGCCGAGATCATCACGGGTTGCCGGCCGGATCTGCACATCGCTCATGTGGGAAATCCTTCTTGGGTGAATCTCCCGTTCACATTGATCTTCACCCCATCGATTTCAATATACCCGCCGGGACGCAGATCCACCACCATGTCCCAGTGGAGGCCGCTCTGGTTGTCGTTGCCGGTTTCAGGGTAGCCCGCCCCGACCGCGAAATGGCAGGTCCCGCCGATCTTCTCGTCGAAGAGGGTGTTGCGGGTGAACTGTTGGATGCCGTAGTTGGTGCCGATGGCGCATTCGCCGAGGAAGCGGCTGCCGGCGTCGGTGTCGAGCATCTTGTGGAGGAAGCCTTCACCTTTGCTGGCCGAGGCATCCACGACCTTGCCGCTCTTGAAGGTGAGCCGCACATCGAGGACTTCGCGACCCTGGTAGACGGCGGGAAAACTGAAGTGGAGAACGCCTTCGGCGCTGTCGAGAACCGGGCCGGTAAAGACCTCGCCATCGGGGAAATTCTCATGGCCGTCGCAATTGATCCACCTTCGGCCGGCGACGCTCATGTGAATGTCCGTGCCATTGTTGGCCACCACGTGCAGGTCCGTCTTGCCATTGAGATAATCGGCCAGGCGCTGCTGACGCTGGCTGATGGCTTTCCAGGCAGCCACCGGATCGGGTTGATTGAGCAGTCCGGCGTTGAAGACGAAATCCTCGTACTCGGCCAGGCTCATTTCCGCATCCTGGGCGGCGGCCTGGGTGGGAAACTGCGTGCCGGTCCACTTCAGGGTGCCCTCGGCGGCGCGTTTCATGAAAATATCCAGGAGAGGCCTGCGGGCGGCCTGGCTTAGCCGCATGCGCTCGGGATCGCAGTTGGTGAGGGACCGCGTATTCTCCTCGGCCCAGATGCCGATCGAACAGTCGATGCGTTCCGTCTCGAACTGGCTGATTGGGTTGATGAAGGAGAGCTGCTCGTCACTCCCGGTCTTGAGGAGAATCTCCTGCAACTCCTCCGGGTTCATGTGGACCATGGGATAGGCACCGGCTGCCAGTACCTTGCGGTAGATTTCGACGATCAAGGGTTGGGCGGCGGGCGGCCCGCTGACGCGAACCAGCTGTCCTTTCTTCACGGCGACGCTGTACCCGACGAGCACCGCAGCCAATTTCTCCAGTCGTGGATCTCTCATAGCCGCGATTCTATGAATCCCCGCGGGCAGAGCAAAGGCGAAAAAGGGATATCGGGAGGACGAGCCGAAAAGACATCATAGGCCGACAACAGCCCGAAATCTCTGCCACCCTCCGTCGCGACCGGCCTTGCCTCCCGCTTGCTAGGGGTGCCTGGGAACTATAAGCTGCCGATACGTGCCCGCACCCTTTCTGGGAGTGATCATGTCCCCGGATGCGGAAATGCGGGCAATAACGCTCATCGGACTGGATTCATTTGAGGAGGCCACTATATGTGGAATCGCCATCTTTCCCGTGCAACGGCTTGGTGTTTGGGTGTGCTTTGCCTGATCGGTGCTTCGCGCCCGGTGCTTGCTGCCGAAACGCTGTTTAATGGCAAGGACCTGGACGGCTGGCGCTATTACCTGGTTGACCATGCCGTCGGCATGGACGATGTCTGGAGCGTCCGCAACGGAGTGCTGGTCTGCAAGGGCGATCCGCTGGGGTATCTCTACACCAAGAAGGCCTTCAAGAACTATCGCCTGCAGGTGGAATGGCGCTGGCCGGGGAAGCCGGGCAACAGTGGCCTCTTCCAACGCCTCAATGGCAAGCCGGGATTTCTCCCTCGCTGCATGGAAGTGCAATTGCAGAGCGGCAACGCCGGCGACATCTACGCCTTCCAGGGCATGTCGCTCAGCGGCGACTCCGCCCGCTTCCGCAATATCAAGCACAAGGAGCTGGGCGACTTCGTTGGCGTCGCCAAGATCACCGGCAATGAAAAGGACCCCGGCGAGTGGAACCTGGCGGAAGTCGTGGTGGATGGCTCCACCATCAAGGTGTGGGTCAATGGCAAGCTCGTGAACGAGGCAACCAACTGCGAAGTCGTCGCCGGTCCCATCGGCCTGCAATCCGAAGGCGGCGAAATCGAGTTCCGCAAGGTCGAAGTGGCCCCGCTTCCCGATTGAGCGAAATGGTGCAAGTGAACCGCTGAGGCACGGACGAGACTCGGGAGGCCGTGCCTTCGCACTGAGTAATCAGGTCCCCGGGGGGCTTTGGACAGGAGAATACACATCATGCCCGACAAACACATCTCTCGCCGCGAGTTGATCCGCCGTTCCATCGGAACAGCGGCAGCTTTCATGATCGTTCCGCGACACGTTCTTGGCCAAGGCCAGACTCCGCCCAGCGAAATCCTTACCCATGGCATCATCGGCGTCGGTGGCATGGGCACCGGCCATATCAGCTACGTCCTCGATGACAAGCAGGCCAAGCTCCTGGCCGTCTGCGATGTCGATGCCAACCACCTCTCGGCGGCCCTCAAGAAAGCCGGCGAATCCTGCAAAGGTTACACGGACTTCCGCAGCCTCCTCGATCGTGGCGACATCGATGTCGTCCATATCGCCACCCCGCCCCATTGGCATGCCCTGATGTCCATCGCCGCCGCCGAGGCGGGTTGCGATATCTGGTGCGAAAAACCCATGACCCGCACCATCGGCGAAGGCCCCCATGTCATTGCCGCCGTCCAGAGAAACGGACGCATGTTCCGCCTCAACACCTGGTTCCGCCTCTACGACAACTTCTATGGCCTGGGCACGACGGTAAAGCCCCTCAAGCAGTTGGTCAGCAGTGGCCTCCTGGGCTGGCCCCTCACCGTTCGCGTCAGCCGGTTCACGGGGTTTGATTGGAAAGTCAAAATGTGGAGCGGCCGGACCGACCTGACGCCGCAGCCGGTTCCTGCCAACTTTGATTACGACAAATGGCTCGGCCCCGCGCCCTACAAACCCTATCACCCCCATCGCACCCACGGCACATTCCGAGGCTACTGGGACTACGACGGCGGCGGCCTGGCGGACATGGGCCAGCACTACCTCGACCCCGTCCAGTACTTCCTCGGCAAGGACGACACCAGCCCCGTTGAGGTCGAAGCGTTTGCGCCCTGGCCCGTGCATCCCGATGCCGTTGGCATCTGGGGCCGGGTCGAGATGAAATACGAGGATGGCTGCCGGATCATTCTCGAATCCAGCGACTGGGGCAAAAACGAAACCGAAGGCCAACCCTACATCGAAGGCCCCAAGGGCAAGATCTATCCGAATTTCCGCACCGATCCCGTGGACCTGGCCGACGCGCTGCCGTCGCTGCCCCAGCCCGAGCCGATGATCTCCGACTTTGCCACAAGTGTGAAAACCCGGAAGAAATTCGGCCTCCACGAGTCCAATGGCTATCGCAGCAATCTCCTGGTGCACCTGGCCAACGCCGCCATCCGCACCGGCCGCAAGCTGCGGTTTGACCCCGTCGCCTTGCGCTTCGTAGGTGATGAGGAAGCCAATCGCCTGGTCGATCAACCCATGCGTGCCCCGTGGCATCTGTAAGGAGCAGTTCCATGATCCCTTGCCCGCTTTTCTCTCTTCTCCCTCGCCCGGTACTCCGGGAGAGGGTCGGGGTGAGGGTTCGGAGCCAGTCGTACACTCAAACGGAGGCTGTTCTGAGCAAGGATAGTGCTCTTAACTCAGCACTGAGCACTCAGCACTCGGCACTCAGCCCTGAGCACTCAGCACGGCGAGCAAATCGAGATTCATTCCGCTCTTCTCCGTGCCTCCGTGTCTCCGTGGTGAATGAAAACTCATCTTGTTAATCGAGGAGAACAACACGATGCGATACGGCATCTTTTCCATACTGGTCTGCTTAGTGCTCTGCACGAGCCCGCGACTGCTCAGTGCCCAAGCACCGGCGAATGTCAATGAACTCTTGGCCAGGTTCCCCGCCGACGCCGATCCCGTCGCCGGCCGGCAGGCCATCAGCGAACTGGTGAAACTCGGCCCCGCCGCGATCAAGCAGGTGATCGCCGCCGTGGGTACACCCGGCACCGCTGCCGACACCCAAGCCCGTTTCGCCCTCAATGGCTTGGTATTCCACGTCAGCCGCCCCGGCGCCGAGGCCGAGCGAATGATGTTTGCCAACGCAATCATCGAAGTCCTGGCCACCAATCCGCCTCCGCTGACTCAGACCTTTCTGATTAACATGCTCCAATTGGCCGGCAAAGATGAATGTGTTCCGACCCTGAGCAAACGCCTTGTCGATCCCGAGCTTTGCGAGCCGGCCACCCAGGCTCTTTACTGCATCAAAACCCCCGCGGCGACCGCCGCCCTGATCCAGGCCCTTCCAGCAGTCAAAGAGTCCAATCGTTCCACTCTGATCCGAGCCTTGGGCGTTCTGCGTGCCGTGGATGCTGTCGATGTCATCCTTCCCTATACGAATGACCAGGACGCGAACACGCGTCGGATGGCGCTCGATGCCCTGGCCAACATCGGTTCCCCGAAGGCCGCCGACTCCCTTGCGAAGGCTGCAGAGGCTTCCGCCCATCTTGAGCGGGCCCATGCGACCGCAATGTACTTGCTCTTTGCCCAGCGGCTGGCCGAGTTGGGCAACAAGCCGCAGTGCGCCGCCATCTGCCGTCAATTGATCAGCGCCCGCACCGCGTCCCAGGAAAACAACGTCGTCTGCAACGCCCTGAGCACGCTGACCCAAGCCATCGGCGAAGATGCCCTGGCCGATCTGCTCAAAGCCATCGACAACGATGATCACACCATTCGCGCCGCCGCCCTGCGGCTGATTCAACCGATGCCTGGAGAAGCTGCCAGTGCGAAATTGATCGCCAAGCTGGCCGAGGTCGATGCAACACGTCGGGCCGAGATCGTTAACACGCTCGGCTATCGTGCCGACGCCCAGTCGCGATCGGCCATCGCAAAAGCCCTCGCCGACAACGACAAAGTCGTGCGTCGGGCCGCGATCACCGCCGTTGCTCGCTCTGCCGCCCCCGATGCCATCTCCGCTCTGCTCACCGCCCTGAACAATTGCCCGGCTGATGAAGCCAAGGCCATTCAGGATGTCCTGGCTCGCGTGCCCGGCGAAGCATCGCTCGCCGCCTCGGCTGCCGCGCTACCCAAAGCATCGTCTTCCGCTCGTGTGGCGTTGCTCCAGATCCTCGCCTCTCGCCATGCCAAAGCGTATGTCGATCCGGTCCTCGCTGCGGTGAGCGATCAAGACGCTGCCGTATCGCGGGCTGCCATCAAAGCCCTCGGTGACCTGGCGGAGCCCAAGGCCTTGCCTGTCCTCCTCGACCTGCTGACCACGACCCAGAATGCAACGGTGCAGGCCGAGGCCACACGTTCCGTCGTCCAGATCTGCCAGCGAATCCCCGATGCCCAGAAACGGGCCGAACCCGTGCTCAACGCCATGGCTCGCGCAACCGCTGATGCTCGCCGGCTCCTCATCAAGTCGCTCTCGCAACTCGGCGGCAACGATGCGCTTCAGGCCACAATCAAAGAAGCCAGTAACCCCGACGCCGCCACCGCCGACGCCGCCGTTCGCACCCTGGCCGACTGGCGCGACGCCAGCGCCGCCCCGGCCCTGCTGAAGATTGCCCAAACCTCCGAGACCCCCAATCACCGCGTTCTGGCCCTTCGCGCCTATCTGCGTCTTCTGGCCCTGCCCAGCGATCGCCCCGTTGCCGACACGATTGCGATGTATCAGCAAGCCCTGGCCGCGGCCCAGCGTCCCGCCGAAAAGGGACTCGCCCTGGCCGGCCTCTCCTCGATCCGCACGGTTGAATCGCTGAAGCTCGTCGCGGCGTATCTGGATGACGAGACGTTGGCCGCCGAGGCCGCCCTCGCCGCCGTGAAGATCGTCGCCCCGCGAAACGAATCCGAGCAGCCGCTCCGTGGCCCCGAGGTCACCGCGGTCCTCCGCAAAGTCGCCACAACCGCCAAGGACCCCGCCATCCGCGCCCAGGCCACCCGCTATGGCGAAGCCGCCCCCAAGCCGTAACATGCATCGGGGTTAATCATTTGCTCGGGAGGGCGAGGCTTCCGCCTCGCCCTCCCTCGTTTGCGTTCTGGTCTCGGCCTCTTGAGGCCCCCCAATCGCTGGGTGGCATGCCTACGCTTGCCGAACTGCTCTCACCTGAGCGAAACAGGTCTTTCGACGACGAGCGTGACACCTGAATAACTCCTTTGAAAACCGAAATTGCTCGACCGTATCCAAGCCCAGGGATCTATTCCTGGGTTTCTCCCCGTTCCATCCCCTCCCTTCGACCGTCGCCCATTTTCGCCTCGGATTGGACTCATTTACAGCAATTCCCGATTCTGTGTACTCCTCTGGTCTTCCCCCCTCGCCCGGTACTCCCGTAGGGGCGAACCTTGTGTTCGCCCTCTTCTTTCCTCCTGACCCCTCTCCCCCGACCCATGACCCCTGCTCCTCTTTCTCCCTCGCCCGGTACTCCGGGAGAGGGTTGGGGTGAGGGTTCAGAGCCAGGTGTACACCCAAACGGAAACTGCTCCAGTGCTCCGTCAGCCGTGAATTGCCGAGCGATCTTCGTCTGAACATCGCGCCGGGCCCTCCTCAATGCCCGACTCCAGGCCCTCTCCAATTCACCCACGATCCTCGCCTCCGAGTCGAGCCGGGCCGTCCCCGGCCCGAATTCCTCCCCCGGCACTCCACGCCTGACCAACCACTAGTTTTCCTAGCGGTCTTCGCGCTCTTGGCGGTTCGTTTTGATGGTTTCTGATGAGCGACAAGGCCGAAGCGGGGATGACTTGCCTCGTCAACAGCAGAACCGCCAAGGTCGCCAAGAACCGCCGAGAACGCCAAGAGAAGAGTAGAGCCACGGAGAACCCCGAGGAATGAACTCGATTGCTCTTTCTCTTCGCGTCTTCGAGCTCCGTTTCCAGACCCCGCCCCTCGCAGGGAACGACGCCGCTTTCCCGATTCTCAACACGGCCAGCTCACAACCTCATCCCGGAGGCGCAGATCACCGCACCAGGTTGGCCAGCGCCAGTACCGTCCAATACGGGAACCCCATCATCAAAACGCCCGTGAGTATGTAGGCGGGCAGGTAGTACGTGGAGCCTTTGAAGACCCGCGTCATCGGGATGTCCTTGTGCATGACGGCGATGACGAAACAGCAGATGCCGACGGGCGGCGTGATGGCGCCCAACGTGGTCACCAGGCACAGTATCACGCCGAACCAGACCGGGTCATACCCCAGTTTCTCAGCCCAGGGGATAGAAGATTGGCAGCGAGATCAGCAGAAATGCCAACGCGTCCATGAGGCAGCCGCCGGCCGCGTAGATCCCGAGCATGATGAGTAGGATGACCCGGCCCGGCAGTGACAGGGACCCGATCCACGTGGCGCATTCGTAGGGTAAGCGGGAAATGGCCATGAACCGGCCGAAGATCGTCGCGCCGGCGACGATCATGAACACCGTGCACGAAATGCGCAGCGTATGGTGCATCGCGCCCTTGAATTTCGCGAACGACAGCTTGCCGCGTGCTCCGCACAGCACCAGGGCGATAAAGCATCCGCCGGCGGCGGCCTCCGTTGCAGTGATCTTCCCCGAGAACAACGCGACCATGATCGCCACGAACAGAACCAGGATGTCGAGGATGCCCGCCAGAGCTTTGATCTTCTCCAGAAACGTGGATGGCTCGCCACGCGGCCCCCACTCCGGATGCAGCATG
>JBLNDH010000417.1:0-17631 GCA_050261455.1 Bacillota bacterium | reverse complement strand
GTCTCTGGATCACCCGTGCCGATGCCGATGTCACCGAGCGGGTCTTGCTCCAAGCCGCCGAACAGCAGGTTATTCTCACCCGCGAACGTCCCGCCTATGTTCATTGGATCAGCACCGATACCGGCGAACAACCTTACCTGGTCTGCCTGAACAGCAAAGCCACCGGCTACGAAATCGTCACGGCCACCGATCGCCAACCCATGGGCCAGGGTACCCATTACGACTGGGCCAGGGCTCGCTGGTGGGATGAGAAGATCGTCGTCCCGACCGATGTGGGCGTTTCCGTGTTCAAGCTCGGCCGGCGCGTCACCGAATGGGCCAGCCCGCCCCTGGCCACGCCCGCCGAAACCCATGCCCCCGTTCAGGTTACCTTCTCCAACGGGCCCCTGGCCTGGATTCCACCTCAGCCGGGACATCCCGGCAGTCAAGGGGCGGTCCGCTTAACCAATAGCACCTGGTCTATCCTGACGCCCGAAAATGGTTGGCCTGCCGGCATGATTCACCTGATCCCCTTGCTCGATGGCAGTGTTCTTCAACTGCTGGCCGGCCAAGACGATGCTGTAAAACTCAACATCGTCTCGCTCGATCCCATGAGCCCTGATGAAGAGAAAAAGATCAAGATTCTGGTTTCCCAACTGTCCGATGCCGATGCCGCCAACCGCAGCAAGGCTTATCAGGAATTGGCTCGTTATGGGGCGGGGCTTTGGACGGTGGCCGAAAAGCTGATGCCCGGCGAAACTCCCGAAACGCAGGCCGGGCTTCGAGATCTGCTCAAGTCCAAAATGAGTCCGCTTCTGGGCGGCATGCAGTTGGTTGATGCCAAAATGCGGGTGCTTTCCCGCTATCCCGACGGCGGCGTCCTCTTCTACACCGAGGCGGGGGTGCAGATTCCACGCGGCGACGACCAGCCTTTGACCATTGCCCCCGCCTGGTTGTCCGCTTTGCCTGGCGACTCCATTCGCCTGCTCAGCCCCGATTTGGTCCAGGATCTGAACCCCGCTCGAGTGCGGCTGGCCCCGTGTTCCAGCGAATGGATCGTCATCGATAAAGCCCGTGGCCCACAGCGTTTCCTGGGCGGCGACCTCATCCCACTCCTGCGCAAAAGCGAACGCCAATTCTCGCAACTGGTTGGTATTGCCCGCGGCGGCCGGTATGTGTTCCGCAAGCCCTCCCTCTCTCCGACCACTCAGCCGACGACCCAATCGTTTGCCCAGGACGATGGCCCGACTTTGATCATCGATCCCCGGCTTCCCGATCCCAAGCCTCGATTGCCGGTCTGGCACATCGACTACCCGCAAAGTGCGACCGTTGGCTGGGACAAAAACGACTGGCCCGGTGCCAAGCAACGTAGCGGCTGGGCTTTAGGAGCCAAGGACTGGCGCATCCTCGATTCGGATACTGAGCAATTCTACAACTCGGCTGATCAGGTCCCGGCTTGGCCACCATTACCTGCGACCCACCCGGCTCGGGTAGCCTCAACCCAGCCGGCTGATCCGGGTAGCAGCTTGGATGGCAAACCCATCTTGGTTGATTCCGACGGGACCTACTACTTTGATGGCCGAAAATCCCTGGTTGCTGCCAAGGCCGACGGGAGACTCCTTCGATGGCCGCTGCCTGCCCAAGTGGTGGGGGAGGGGGATGTGTTCCTGGTTCGCACCCGCGATGGGCTGTTGTTCCTGTTCAACCAGCCGGGCCGGGTGGTGCGGATTCGACCGACGCCGGGAGCTCCGGAGCCCTTTGCCCTTGATGCGGTCTTCACCGACAAGATCCCCAAGGCCGAGCATCCCACTCGAATCTGGCTCGATCCCTTTGGCCGGATTGATGTGGCATTCGACCAGAACAAGCTGGCGATCCTCTTCCCCCAGGGATACATCCCCCCAGCCATGGCCAGTCTGATCCCCGCCGAGGATCAGGATGATTGGTTGAATGATTAAGCTCAGGAATTCAGAAGCCGATGCCCCATTGGCGTTGAATCATCGAAGCCGGCGCAAAAAAAGACCCCGTAGGCGTGGGTGAGACCTACGGGGCAAGGAGGGGAGAAACACTTCGCACTGTTCTTACGCTTATCCAGCTTATAGGTTCGGCAGAGACGACCTTTTTTCTCCATTTTCCCGGGCTTTTTCTTGGGCCAAGAATTACAGCCGAGGCTGGCCGCCGGTTCTGCCAATTCGCACTACTGTTGATCAGATTCCCTGCGTAATTAGCGGTACACAGTGAAACTGGGGGAAATATACCTCGCTCCATTGGGAATACAAGCCCTGCTGACAACAGCTTTTCCCGTAAGAGGCGTGTATCCGGCAGCGGGGAGGAGCCGGGGCGCGCCCCATCGCTTGCGAACCCGCTGTGGAGGTACGGGGCATCTTCGCTGGGTGAATTGCGGCTTGCCAGGGGCTCGCCTTACCTTCCATAAAAAAGCAAATTCGTGCGGATCTGCTGCCCCGTTCATTTTTTGTGGAAATACAAGCGGGCCCAAGCGCATAATCTATAGGTAGAGAATCGAAGAAGTGTTTTTAAGGGTGTACGAAAGGGGCTTTGTTTCACCGGGCAATGTGATCTGTGCTCGGATATTAGATAAGGCAATGTACACTCCGGGTGTTTGCGGCTCACTTGGTTCGTAGCGGATTTGCGTGCGCGATCCCGGCGACCGAAGCCATGGAACACTGGGGATGAGTTGGGAGTCTTCCTTATGCAATCGCTAAAATGGTTGAGGGCGTCCGCGCGCTTCTTTAAACGTCGCGGGGGCCAGGCGATCCTGGCGGCCGTCGCGTCAATGCCGTTGTGGGTTGGCACCGGCGCTAATGCCGATGCAGTGGTTTGGCGCAAAAACTTCTTCCCGATCGGGGTATGGAGTCAGCCAATCTACACTTTCGATAAGTGGCAGTCGCGCGGGATCAACACGCTGGTGAAGTACGAGTCCTACGGCGGCGAGGACAGCATCAACGAGTGGATCACGGCGGCCAATGCCAAGGGTTTCTATCAAATCCGCCAGCCCCGCAGCAAGTTGTCTGCCGACCTGCATGAGTCTCGCCTTCTGGCCTGGATGCAGGTCGATGAGCCCGATTACCGTAAGGTTCCGGTGTCCACATTGGCAGCCCGTTATGCCAAGATGAAGGCCGCCGACCGCAGCAAACCCGTGCTGGTCAACCTTTCCGGCGGCAATGTCCTCAGTGCCACCTCGCGCAAGGCGTATGCCAAGTACTTGGCCAGCGCCGACTGGATCAGCAGCGATCTTTACCCCGTCACCGGCTGGGGCAGACCCGACTGGCTTGACTACAGCAAGACCACCAAAAAGACCGCTGCCAATCGCAAGACGCTCGGCATGGCCGTTTCACGTCTGAGCGAGTGGTCCAAGCAAAAGCGGCAGTTTGCCGTGATCGAAACCAGCAACCAGAAGCTTTCTTGGGTGAACAACCCCCGCGGCGTCAGGCCGGGCGAATTGCGGGCTCAGGTCTGGGATGCCATCATCCACGGTGCCCGGGGCATCATCTACTTCCCCATGCAGATTGGTGGGGGGTTCCGCTATGACGCGACCCCTGCGGATGTGGTTAATGAGATGACCACGCAGAACGCCCGCATCAAGTCGCTGGCGTCGGTCATCAACAGCCACAGCGGCACGGTGCAGTGGGTTGAGTCCTCGTCGGTGCTGGAAGGAATGACGCGCACCAGCGCCGGCGACGAGTACTTCTTCGTCCTGAATATGTCGAGCAAGCCTCAGGAGGATCAGTGGATTCGCCTGAAGGGCCTGCGTGAGATCAAGGACATCAATGTGGTCGGCGAGTCGCGAACGCTTAACCGGGTCAAAGGGTACATTCGCGATGATTTCGCGCCGTACGAGTTGCATGTGTATCAGGCCGATGTTAATCGGTCAGAAGTGACGCCGGCTCCCATTCCGGAGCCTGTTGGTTTGCTGCCCGCGGCTTTGGGGGCTCTTTTGCTCCGTCGACGCCGGCGGGCCTGATGATCTGAAGATAGACGACCGATGGGGATCGCGAGGCTCTCAGCGTGTCATGATCCACTCTTGGATCCTGGCCCGGCGAGAGCCTCGCTTCTTTAGGGCGATTATTGGGGCAGGATAGCGATCAGCGGACGAATCCTCTCGTCGCTACGTCGCTTTCCCCGTCACATCATCTTGGCCACGATCATGGTTACGTCGTCGGTGCGTTCGGTGAGGCCGACGTAGCGGCGCATGTCCCAGAGGATGTTCTGGGCGATGATCTCGGCCGTGGCGCCGCCTTTGGCGAAGGCTTCCATCAGCCGCTGTTTGCCGTAGGTCTGCCGCTGGAAGTTCATCGCATCGGTCAGACCATCCGTGTAGAGCAGCAGCACGTCGTCCTTTTTCAAGTCCTCGATGGCTTGCTCGTAGCATTCGTGCGGATCGATGCCCAGTACGAGGTTGTTGCTGGTCAGCTCAGTGATCTTGCCATTACGCAGCAGTAGGGGGGCGGGGTGCCCGGCATTGCAGTAGGTGAGCCGGCGGTTGTGGAGATCCAGCACACCATAAAACAGCGTCACGAACTCGCCGGGCTTCGTGTCGCGGCAGAGCATGACGTTGACGCGGCGGAGAACCTCGTAAAGGTAGTAGATATTGTCCACGTGCGCCCGCAGCGACGCCCGCACCGAGGCCATGATGAGACTTGCCGGGACGCCTTTGCCGCTGACGTCGGCCACGACCAGGCCGAGGTTGTCGCCGGGGAGGGGCATGAAGTCATACAGGTCGCCCCCGAGTTCGAAGCAGGGCACGTACGTACAGGCCAGGTCGATTCCCGGCACCTGGGGCGCCTTCTGCGGAACCATGCGCTGTTGCACGTCCACCGCCATGGCCACCTGACGCTCGAGGGCCTCGGCTTCGAGGGTCTCGGCCAGCAGCCGCGCGTTCTCGATCGCTGCCGCCGCCTGCGCTGCCACGGCCTTCAATAGATCGATTTCCTGTTGCGAAAATCGCTTTTCTTCGCTGGTGTACACGCGCAGCACGCCGATCTGCCGGCCTTTGTAACGCATGCCCACCGACAGCATCGACACGATCCCCTCTTGCAGTGATTCCTGCGGGTATTGCACGCGAGGATCGGTGGCCATGTTCTGCACATGGCAATAACCCGTCGGCGAGAGGGCCTCGCGATCGATTTCCGCGGTGCTCAGGCGAATAGAGCCCTTTGCAAGGTACTTGGGGCTGAGGTTATGCACCGCCCGGATCACCAATTCGTCATGCTCGGGGTCTATCAGGCGAATCGAACTGGCTTTGGCCTTGGTCACATCGCAGACCAGCTCCACCGTACGCTGCAAGACGAGGTTGAGCTCGCGTGCATCGGCCAGCATCGTCGCGACGTTGTACACCGCTGTCAGTTCGTTGATTCGCTGGCGAAGTTGATACTCCTGGAAACAGAGCCGCGCGATGGCGTTGGCCAGCAGAAAGAGGAACTGAATGGCCGCGGGACGATTGCTGCGCGTCCGTAAAAGCTGCTGGATCAGAGGCTTGAGCTGCTTGGGGTCCAGGCCGGTCTTCTCGGCCAAGGCCTGGATCCTGGCTTCATCGATGCTGGGATTGCCGCCCATCGCCGACATGCGAATGGTCCCCAGCCGCTGGTTGTTGACCATGATGGGGGCGATGTATTCGGTGCCGTCACGCTGAGGGCCTTCGGGCTCGTCGGCAGGGATGGGTTCGGCCGCGGCGGCGATCGCCCGCTGGCGGCGCAGAAAGTCCCGTGTTGGCGTAGGTTGCGTCAGCAGATTGCCTTGGGCGTCCGTGATCCTGGCCGTCACGTTGGCCACGGCGGCGAAACTGTCCTGGATCTCCTGCAACGTCGGGAGATCCATAAAGTCCGTCAGCTTCAGGTTGTTGGAATCCACGGGAGGCATCCGTGCTTCTGTCCCTTTCCGCGTCCATTCAGGCGGACATCGCCAGCATTGTAGATCCCCACCCTAGCCGGGCAAGAGGGCCCACGCACTGCCCGACAATTGAAATTCCTCCTTTCCCGATTGACAATTGGCGACCCCTACAACCAAAGAAGGGTTATGCCGGAAACAAACATCAATGGCGTCACGCTTCATTACATCGACCAAGGCCAAGGGCTGCCGCTCGTGTTGATCCATGGCTTCCCATTCGATGGCCATATGTGGGATGCCCAGGTTGCCGCGATCTCCAGCCAATGCCGGGTCATTGTTCCCGATGTCCCCGGTTTCGGTGGAAGCCGAACCGATCGGCCCTACACCATCAAAAGCCTGGCCGACGATTTGCATACGTTTCTCGCCCAGATCAACGCGCTGCCTTGCGTCTTTGGCGGGCTGTCCATGGGGGGGTATGTTTCCTTTGCCTTTGTCACACGCTACCCGACGGATCTGAAAGGGCTGGTACTGGTCGATACCAAGTGCGAGGCCGACAGCAGCGAGGCCAAACAGAACCGCATGAAGACGATCGAGACGGCCCGCACCCTCGGCCTCAAGCCCATCGCCGACCAGATGATCCCCAAGCTGCTGGCCCCCGATACGCTTAAAAACAAGCCCGACGTCGTGCGAAAACTCCGCACCATGATCGAAGCCTCCTCCCTCCAAGGCATCGAATACGCCTCCCTGGCCATGCGCGATCGCCGCGACTATGGCAGCGAGCTGCCCTCCATCCCCGTCCCCACCCTCATCCTGGTCGGCGATGCGGATGTCCTCTCGCCGCCTCCCATCGCCACGGCCATGTGTGCCCAGATCCCCCGCGCCGAAGTAGTCCTGATCCGCGGCGGCGGCCACATGTCGCCGATGGAACAACCCGACCAGGTCAACGCCGCCTTGCGTGAGTTCCTCGATCATCTGGCGCGGCCCTGACCAGACGCTCCCGAATACCCCTCAAGCCCGACCGGATCGCAGCAAGGTAGGGTGTGCTTTACACCTTTTTGCATGAAGGATGTCGCTGAAGCGCCGAAGTGTCTGTCCTCCTGAGCGCAGCGCCTGTCATCCTGAGCGAAGCGAAGGATCTCTGGGTGAGAGATTCCTCGCTGCGCTCGCAATAGACAGATCCTTCTGGTATTCAGGCACTTGCCTTCAATGTCACGTCCCTTCATGCAAAAGGGTGCTTTAGCACACCACTTCCCCTCAAGCCGGACTGGAGCGCAGCGCAGGTCCGGATCGTCTTTGACAATCTGGGTGGGTCCCCTTTGCCTTCACGATCCACCGTACCATAGGTAGCCTGTCATCCTGAGCGCAGTGCGTAGGGTCCGCTTCAGCGGACCGGTTATTCCGCCGGCTGACTGCGGCATACAGGTCAGCGTGCTTCGGTGGGGTCACCGGGTTGCGGCTTGGGTCTATACTCAATGGTCAGCGTGAATTGACCATCGCATGGTTGCTCGACTTGGTTGCCGTGTTCATCGGGTTGCCGTATGGTAAAGGCGGTATCCGTGCAAGACCAGACAACCGATGAATCAAGCGACTGACAGATCGCCTTTATCCGATCAACTGCTTCCTTTGCGGTGAGCTTCTTTTGTTCCATAGGGACCTCCCGTTCAGACACCCGCCATTGTACGGCTCCGCCGGCGATAATGCAGGTGAAGACATCGCGCTTAAGCCGAGGAAGATGCAATGTGGGGTGTACTTTGGCGCAGTATTGCGATATTGTGGCGTGCTGGGGTACGCCCTACGGCTACTCAAGGAGGCAGCATGGTATCGACGATCGGCCGCCTATTCTGTTGCATCCTGCTGCTGGTAATCGGCGGGTGCAAACGAGAAGCCGGCGTGCCTGCCACTCGTCCGGCAAAGCAAGAAACAACGGCGGAGGTTCCACGCGACCCGGTCAGCGGCGAGTCGCCGCTTATTGCTGCTTACACGCGGTTCGGTTTCAGACCCGATAGGCCCTTCTCGCCGGTTTTGGTGTTTGCCATGTATCCAGGGGGGCGGATATGGTACTCGGGCAACGCGCTTGAGGGAGGGCCACCGTACTTCGAAAAGCAGATATCGAAGTCCGAATTGCGTGAAACATGGCAGCGAGCTCGGTCGATAGTGGCTGATGGTCCTTCCGATAAGTTGCATCGCATCCCCGACATGAGCGAAGTGGAGATCCTCGTCAAAGACGAGTCGGAACATGGTTACACGTGCCTTGTTTCGTTCCATGACTTCGTGGCGCCAACAGACCAGTCGATCGCTACTCAGAATGGACTGATTCCACTGAATGGCGGCAGATCCGAGGAAGCCGTGAAGGCGACGTGGACAGCCGACTATCGGCGTTTTCGCGATGTCTGGTCAAGTCTGCGGGAACTCATGCGATCGGTCGCAGACAAGGGAAGGCAAATGGAATCTGATCCTGAAATTGACTGGCATCAGGAACGTTGGTAGGGCCGTAGCATACCCTACACGCCTACCATAACTCCTGGCTCGACCGAGTACCGGCTCCTGAAACGAAGAGGTGCGTGATGACTGAACGGCCCCGGCGTGCGGGTCGGGTCGCGGTCGGTAATTGGGGTCGGCAACCCGTGCCGCGCCATTCGGACCATCGCGGCAGCAAGGTAGAGTGTGCTTTTGCACACCACTTCCCTTCAAGCCGGACTGGAGCGCAGCGCAGGTCCGGATCGTTTTTGATAGCAAGGTAGACTTTGAAACCGCCCGTCAATCTCCACGCCGGGTGCTGAGCGTAGCGAAGCCCCGGATCTCCTTCCTCCTGCAAACCCCCTCCCAATCCCGCCTTCACCGCACCCTTTACCGCATTGACAACCGGCGACCGACAACGGACAACTAACGGCTGGTAACTGGCAACGACCAACTACCAATACCCGGAGTCTTCATGAATCGCGAACGCGCTGCCTGGTTATTCGGCTTTCTGTTGCTGGCAATCGTCGCCTTCCGCAATCCAACGTCCGCCCAGCGTGACAGCGATTACCGATTCGTCCGCACCCTGGTCGATATCAATCGCCATGTGGCCGCGAACTATGTCGAGGAGATCGACGAGTCGAAGCTGGAAAAGGCTGCCATCGATGGCATGCTCAATCAGCTCGATCCGTTCACCATGTATGTTCCTCCCGCCTGGCGGGAGGAATTCGACCGCATGCTCGACGGCACCTTCAAGGGGGTCGGCATCCAGCTTTCGCGCCTGCCCAACGGGGCATGGGAAATCGTCACGCCCATCGACGGCAGTCCCGCCGCTCGCGCCGGGATCATGGCCGGGGACGTGATCCTCAAGGTCAACGGCGAAACGATCGATGGCCTGCGTCTGGAGGATGTCATCAAGAAGATCGCTGGCGAAGCCGGCACCGAAGTCTGCCTCACCGTTCGCCACGCCACCGGACAGGTCCAGGACCTGACCATGAAGCGGCAGGAGGTCATCGTTCCCACCGTGAAGGGTTACCAACGCAAAGCCGACAACTCCTGGGATTACTATTGCGTTCCGTCGCGCAAAATCGCCTACCTCCGCATCACCCAGTTCAACCCGACTACCTTTGATGAGATGCAATCGACCCTCACCGACCTGCTGAAGGATGGCATGAAGGGACTCATCCTGGACCTGCGCTGGAACCCCGGCGGCCGGCTCGATCAGGCGGCGGAAGTCGTGGATCTGTTCCTCAAGGACGGCGTCATCGTCGTCTCCAAGTACCGCAATCGCCCCGATGATGTGAAGCGTGCCACCGAACCGGGCACCCTGCCGTATTTCCCCATGATCGTCCTGGTGAACGAACGCTCCGCCAGCGCCGCCGAAATCGTCGCCGGCAGCCTCATGGACAACAAGCGCGCCGCGGTCCTCGGCCAGCGCAGCTACGGCAAAGGTTCCGTTCAGGAACTCATCCCTCTGGATGGCAACAATGGCGAGTTGAAGCTTACCGTCGCCTATTACTATCTCCCCAGTGGCCGGCTGGTGCATCGCAAGGAAGGCGCCACCGATTGGGGTGTGGAGCCGCAGATCGTGGTGCCGATGGACGATGACACCAAGCAGAAGGTGGAACTGGATCGCCAGCGTCAGGAAATGTTCCGTCCGCCGACCACCGGCCCAGCCACCCCCACGACCCATGTGGTCGATATCCAACTGCAGCGGGCCATCGACACCATGATGCTCCTGACCATTCTGGACCCCTCGCAAAAAGTCGCGTCTATTCCCACGCCCGCCACCCGCCCCGTTGCCCCGGAGTCCCGGCAGTAAATCAGCCCAACCCAAGGCATCAAAACAAAAGCCCACGGCATTGCCGTGGGCTTTTTCGCGTATTTGAAATAGTCTCGAATGCTCTTCACGCGGCCGTAGCGTTATCTGGGAGGGCCAGCCTCGCCCTCTCGACTGTTCGCACTTCCACTGTCGCGTGAAGCGGCGCCGGGTTTACGCCCACACCTCGACCCTCGTCGATCGGTCGCCCGGGTCGCGTCTTCCGGTGTCTCGGCCGTTGCCGCCGTCCAAGCGATCGGCCTCGCCATCGTTGGCGATGATCCAGTCATCACCGGCCTGGCCATACAGCGAGTCGAGGCCCTCGCCGCCATTGATCGAGTCATTGCCAGCCCCGCCGTTAATCACATCGCTCCCCGTCCCGCCCAGCAGGGTGTCGTTCCCGGCTGCGCCGGTGATGGTGTCATTGCCGGCTCCGCCGTCCACCCAGCCGCCGATGACATTGGACAAGGTGATCGTGTCGTTGCCATTCAGCCCCATCACGGTGATCTTCTTCACGGAGGCCGAGTTGAATACCTGCGACGTCTTATTCACACGCACATTGACCGATCCGGAAGTCCCCGTGAGGGTGATCGCGTCGTTCTTGGCCGTGCCATTGACGACCAGGGTGCCCTTCCTGGCCAACACGGCGTAAGGCGAACTGACTTTGAAACTGCCCAGGATTCTCCCCGACGCAAAGTTCCCCGCTCTATCACTCACCTGGTCGTCCGCCAGTCTCACCGTATATATCCCGTTGTCCAGGCTATCCCAGTACCCGCCCGGAGCGTTGATCCGGTAAGACGCATTCATCGGCGTTCCATCCGTCTTGCGATCCGCCGTGATGTAGGACACCGGCAACTCCTGGCCATTGGGCGCGATCACCGTCACGTTCCCGCTTCCCAATGTCGAGAGCTTCACGCCAGAGGGATCGGCGTAGTTCACGTTGAACGTGTAATTTGCCCCGCCTCCGGTCGTCAGGCTCTTTGCCGAAAGCGTTGCCGTCGGCCCCGTCAAATCCGCCGGCGTCGGGTTTGTCAACTGCACAGGCTTCCCGATTCTCAAGTCGCCCTTGGAGCCATCCTTCGCATTTGTGGCTGTATCCTCCACCCAGAGCGCACCCCACTTGTAGGGCCTGAAATTGATCTGGGTTACTTGCCCGGGTAGCAACTTTGTCACCGTGAACTGGAGTGTGGCAACTTTGAAGCTGTTTGTCGCGCCAGACACTTTCCCATCGGATACCACTCCTCCGGAACGACCGAGAAAATGCCCGGTTGCACCCTCGGTGTCGTTGCTGCCAACATCCAGGTCGCCATCGCTGTCAAGGTCCGCCGATGTCCCTTTGACTGATCCGGTTGCGCGGAACGGAGCCACGAGCCCCGCCGTCAGCGTTCCCAACGCGGCCCCACCCTTCACGTTGCTGCTCAGGAAATCTCCTATTACTGCTGACATTCCATCGTTGCTGCCGTTGCTGTCGCCTCCGCGTACAACCGCCCAAACTTCCATGTTGATTACTTGCCCCTTGCGGGTCACATCCACCACTTTCCCCCCATCCGGCAGGCGCACATCGATCGTCAAACTGAGCAGCTCACGCGACTCCAGCGTTTCCATCCGGCAGGCCCGCGCCACGACTTGCCGCGCCCGCTGAGTCCGCTTCTTGCCCAACCCCAACCAATCCGAAATACGGGTAATGTCCAGAGCCATGCAAACCTCTCTTTGGGAACCCCAATTGGGAACGCGCCTCAGAACCCCATGCCAAGCCGAGATAGCCCAGCCGACTCGGATTTCGGAAACGAGTTCTGTGTTGTTTGCTTACGTTGGATGCTCGCCTTGCCCTTGGCCCTATTCTGCCCCGTACGTTCGCCTCTGTCTAACGAAATTCTGAACGTTTTCTCAGGTTTCTGGCTGGCTGCGCCCTTGTCTTATAACATCAGCCCTTCTCCCGCCCTTAAACCCCTTCAATTATCAGTCGATTCGTGGTCAAATTCACCAATGGCCCGAATCCTTGGAATTGAGTCAACCTGTGACGAGACTGCCGCCGCCGTCGTTTGTGACGGCTACGACGTTCGCAGCAGCGCCGTTGCCTCGCAGATCGACCTGCATGCCATCTACCGCGGCGTCGTCCCCGAAATCGCCAGCCGTGCTCATATAGAAAACGTACTCCCGGTCCTGCATGAGGCGCTGCAGAAATCCAGCCTGCCCTTCGAACAGATCGACGCTATCTCCGTGACGCATCGTCCCGGCTTGATTGGCTCGCTTCTAATCGGGGTCACCGCTGCCAAGACCCTCGCCTGGGCTTGGCAAAAGCCCCTCATCGGCGTCGATCACGTCCACGCTCACCTCTATAGTGTAATGCTCGCGAAAAATGCCACACCCCCGATGCCCGCCGTTGGCCTGGCCATCAGCGGCGGCCACACCGCCCTCTACCGGATCAACAGTTTCTCCGACATTACGCTGATTGGTTCCACCATCGACGATGCCGTCGGAGAAGCCTATGACAAGGTCTCCGCCATCCTCGGCCTCGGCTACCCTGGCGGTCCCATCATCGATCGCCTCTCCCAAACGGGCGATTGCAACGCCGTTCATTTTCCCCGGACCCTCCTGGCCCGCCAATCCCTGGATTTCTCGTTCAGCGGCCTGAAGACCGCGGTCCTTTACCATGTCCGTGGTTACCAGGGTCGCCAGCGATCGGTCGAGTCCCTCACCCAGCAGCAGATTGCCGACGTGGCCGCCAGTTTTCAGGCCGCTTGCATCGACGTGTTGGTCCGAAAACTCCGCCGCGCCGTCTCGCAAACCCGGGCCAAATCCGTCATCGTCGGCGGCGGCGTCTCCGCCAACCAAGGCCTGCGCAACGCCCTGGCTTCCTTCCACGTGCCCGTTTTCTTCCCGCCCCTTCGCTACTGCACCGATAACGCTGCCATGTCCGCGGGCCTGGCCGATCTCTATTATCGCAATGCCCAGTTTAGCACCCTGGATCTCGATGCCATCACATACAGCCAGTTCCGTCCCGCCCATGAGCAGCCCAAAAGCTAGCTGCGGAGTACAGACTGCTGAGTAGGATTGCGACTCCGCACGGCCTCTCTCCGTAACGACCATTACCGGACGTTCGTTCGCTTGCTGCCAGATCGCCCATTTGCCGGCTCTGGCTTTCCCCTCACGCCTTCACGTGTCCACCATTTTCTATCTACTGCGAGACAGAAAAAACGCTTGATTGCCTACCCATGCCGTAAATATGAGGTATTATAGTCGGCGGGCAAGGTCATTAGTTTTACTTCCACAACAACGCACTGGAAACTCAACTAGGATAGGGGTCTCTATGCAGAAAAAGTGGTATCGTCGTCCCCAGTCGTCCGCGATCTCTCGCAGCGCCGATCACGTGGTCGGGTCGCTCTTCGAATCCTTGGAGAACCGCTGCTTCCTGTCGGCCGCTTCGCAATCGCTGGCGGTTGAGACCCAGGCGGCCCTGTATGAACAGCCGCTCCATGCCAAGGCTGCAACCACCTTGCCCGTCATTACCGCCAACAACTACGGCAACCATAGAGCCATGGAAAATGGCACCCGCCGTGGCTACATCGAGTTCTCTCGCACCGGTAATACCAGCAAGGCCCTGACCATCAAGGTCAAAGTCTGGGGCAGTGCTTCCAACGGCAAGGATTACCAGGCTGTTTCCCGAACTCTCACCTTCGAGCCCGGTAAGGCCAAGGCGTATATCACCGTCAAGGGCCTCCAGGATACCCTCGTCGAACGCCGCGAAACGGTCAGCGCCTGCGTGGTCGCCGGCACCGGCTATACCATCGGCAGCACCAATCGCGGCAACGTCGATATCATTGACGACGATGCCCCCACCGTTTCCGTCTCTGCCGTGCAGAATGCCACCATCGCCGAGGACAGCACCACGCCAGCCGTCTTCACCTTCACCCGTACCGGCGATCTGGCGCACCCCGTGACCATTAACTACACCCTCCGGGGTAAAGCCGCCAACAGCACCGATTACGTCACCATCGCCAAGAGCGTTACCATCCGCGCCCGAAAGACCTCGGCCACGGTCAAGATCTTGCCGGTTGACGACCTGAACATCGAGGGCGACGAATACGTCGATCTGCGTCTCTCTGGCGGCTACTACAACGCCAACGGCAACCGTGCCTACATCAAGATCCAGGACAATGATGTAACTCCCTCGCTCGGCCAGACCATCAACTACGTCACGTTCCGTGGCCCGGTTGGTACCGATGGCAGCTCCTTTATCCTCCGCCGTCCTATCATCGATGATCCGAGCACCGTTGCTACGAATCTCAGCAACGCCATGACGAATCTCGGTAAGGCCGGCAAGGACTTCGGCGTGGCTGTGTCGGCTGACGGCCAGTACATGCTCATCAAGACCACCCGCTTCGACGGCGATGCGTCCGGGTCCCTGGCCCTGGTCCCGACCAACAATCTCGCGGCCGGCCAGCAGATCGTGATCGGCGCAAGCAAGGTCACCACCTACGACAACAACATCGCCGTTGCCAATACCAACACCAGTATCATCATCGTCTACGCCGAGACCGTCTACGCGGGTCCTGAAGTCAGCGGCAGCAGCCTGGTCGCCGCCGTATATGACAAAACCACCAAGGTTTGGACCAAGCAGGTCATCGCGGACGCCACCGCCACCAGCAAGGCCTTCAACATCGAGCCCGCTATCTCCGCCGATGGCACCAAGGTCGTCTTTGCCGCCGGCAATCCCACGGCCCCCGGGGCAAGCTCGGCTCTCCCCACCCAGATCATGGAAGTCAATACCGATGGAACGGGCCTGAGGGTGGTTGCCGATCAGGCCAGCGTGGCGGGCGCCGCCAACGCCTCGGCCACTCTCCAGTTCCCGCAGTATGATCCCACCAACGGCGATATCCTCTTCAGTGCCGATTACAGCAATAGCTCGCAGATCTGGCGTAAGGCCGGCGCCAATCCGCTGGCCGTTGTGGGCGATACCACCAATGACTTCTGCCCCGCGGTCCTTTCCGATGGCTCCGTTGTCAGCCTCTATCGAGACCGTACCGATACCGATGACCCGGCCATCACGGAATTGTCGCTGCATGGTGCAGTCATTCAGTCCCTCCTCGGAACTGCCGTACTGCCGCTTCAGACGCTGAGCGTCTCTAGCCTGGCGTCTCTGTAACCAACAGCGCTGACTTGGCGCTGACTATCACACGCAGGCACGAAGTACGCCACTTCGTGCCTGCCTGTTTTTACACTCCCCCTGTACTCTCTCCCCCGACCCCTGACCCCTGCTCCTCTTTCCCCCTCGCCCGGTACTCCGGGAGAGGGCCGGGGTGAGGGTTCAGAGCCCGCCGTACACCCAAACGGGAACTGCCCCAATTCTTTCTTCCTTCGCGTCCTCTTCGCGCCTTAGCGCCTTCGCGAGCTCTGCTCCCATGGACAGGAATGATCTGACTCTCAATAGCGCCCGTTTAGCGGCGGCCCGCAGGGCCGGGCTCTCACGCCGGGCTCTCGCTCCCTTCCCCAAGTGCTCTACCCCCCTGTAATCCGTTCTACTTGCATAGAGTGGGCTCCGCCTACCAACTATCTTCCTTCCCCCAATGCCCCCTAGAATAGGCTCGATGACACTCTCCATCCGTCCTCATCGCTTCGCCTCGCTCCTTCTCCTCACCCTCTGTCTCTCCGCCTGCCGTCTCACCCAGACGCCTGGCCCCACGACCAGTCCCGCCATTCTCGCTCCCAATCCCATTCCCGGCGTCGATAACTTCGCCCAAGTCTCCCCTGTCCTCTATCGCGGCGCCCAACCCACTCGCCAGGGCTTCATCGAACTTCAAAGCCGCGGCATCAAGACCATCCTGAACCTCCGCACCAGCGATACAGATCGCGACGACCTCCAAGGCCTGCACCTGAACTACATCCGCATCCCCTCCCGGGCCAGCAAGCCCAAAGACCCCGATCTGGCCAAGGTTCTTAAGGTGATCCAGGATCCCGCCAATCAACCCGTCTTCATCCATTGCCACCGCGGCGCCGACCGCACCGGCTTCGCCATCGCCGCCTACCGCATGGTCGAGCAAGGCTGGTCCTACGAAGAGGCCACCGCCGAGATGGACCATTTCAAGTTCAACCACCTCTACCAGGGAATCCTCCATCACCTCCGCCAACTCAACCCCGCCCAGATGAAGCAATTGATCGCCTCAAGCCCCTCACCCAAGCCCGAAACCCCCGATTGATGGCCCAGTCCTCGCTAACCGCACTAAATTGCCAATTGGGAATTGTCAATTTACAATTGTCAATCCAGCGCCGTACCCCCTCCTTCGCCCTCCGACCCAAGATCACGCTTGCGGTTTCGCGGCCCCCACCCCGCCGACTCGCCATTCCCCATTCCTAAATGTATGCGAACAAATTTACCAGCCGAGCGTATACATCCCTATAGCGGCTTGTCCGCTCGTTGCCATTCGTTCGGCGGCGGCTCTTTGGCAACCGAATACCTCCTCCTCGCGACAAAACGAACCCATTTCTCACTAATCACTACCCACTATCCACTAGCCACTTCTTCTACCAAACGAACCCAATTCTGACATAAGTATATGATTAGTAAGGTATTAAACCTTGGCGGGCGATTCCGGCATCATCCCCTTTACGCATACGCCCCCGATGGACTCGATCTGCGGCGTGTCGTTCTGACTCAGATCAATCGGTTCCCCCACCAAGGTCCACTTGTCCTCGGCCAATCGTTGGACAACCGGATGGTACGGATCGTTGCCCAGTACCTTGGTCACCACCGCCAGGGTCCCATCGTTCAACTTCACCTTGCCGCCCGGCGGGAAGGGGGGGATCACGGCCGGCAACGCCTTCAAAACATGCGGATCCACCCACCCTTCGAAGTGGGCTCGCATCAGGTGCAGGATCTCCACCGTTGGCCGTCGTCCCTTGCCCTTCGGCCGAATCGACAGCCGATCATACAGGTCCGCCGCATGGACAATCCGCGAAAACACGTGGATCATCGACCCTGACAGCCGCCGTTCGGTGCCATCCTTATTCCGTCCAATCGGGAACCCGCTGCCATCGTAGTGCTGATGATGTTGTAGGACGGCTATCGCTGCCGAGGACTCCACCCCGCCACGAATCATCTTGTAGCCCAAGTCCGTATGCGTCTGCCACTGCTTGAGTGCGGCCTCATCCTTGGGCGCATCCAGGCACCCCAGCCCCTGAAGCTCGTCCGGCAGCTTCGCTTTGCCCAAATCATGCAGCATTCCGCCCACCCCCAGGTTCACGACTTCCCGGGCATGCTGGGCGGACAGCCGGCTTCGCTCATCGATCAAGTATCGTTCCAGCCGGATTCCGAGGACCAACGACAGGTGGGCCACCGCCGTCGCATGGCCTACCGCATCCGAGCCAAGGCGATTCGACATCAACTCCAGGTAAATCGGATGCTGCCCCTCCTGCATCAGCGTCATGATGAATTGCCGCGTACTCACGTAGTAGTCGGCAAACCCAACCGTTGGCTGGGCCACCTTTTGCACCGCCGCAATCGTGCTTTTGACCTGTTGGTAGATCGTCTGCCGAGC